>JAGQYE010000082.1 GCA_020436225.1 Bacteroidota bacterium
CTTCAGATTTTTTCCTTGTTTTTCAAATCCTCTCACTAGCTGCGAAACCCAAGCCCTGTTATGGTGTGGCTGTTAAATGGCTTTGTAACAGGAATTGTTTAAATCTTTATCTGGATTTTTAGTGGTTCAAGGGTTTCTTACACGTGGCCATCATTATAGTGCTTCGGATTGAAAAAGCTACGGAAAAACTCTAAGGCCGGAAGGTAGATGCTGCGCATCTATTGGGGTTAATAAAAATGGTTATGATAGCCTTAATGTCCGTAGCTGATGACGCTACGGACAACTAGGGAGATTTAGACACCACAAGGCTTAGTTTGGAGACTACGCCGAGTGAGGGGACTACGCTTAGATGGGGTAGTCATGAGACTACGCTTAGTTGGGGTTGTTGACCGATTTAGAGCAATCAATCATGTAAAGTTTTTTTTGCAAGTTTTGCTTCATGTAAAATTCGCACATCAGAGACATAATGCCCAAAACGGCTTTAAAAGTGCCACAAAGTAATACATAGTAATACACAATAATACTACATAAAACACGCAAAAGAAAAAAATAAAATCACGTAAATATCTATAAGTCTGGCATATATGGATTAACAGAAAATTGTTAATAAAAAAGGAATACATAAATTTGGATTTTAAATCATTTTCTGCGTAGCTTTACAGCATCAAATTTCAGTAAAATGAAACAAAAAGAACTTATAAAACATCTTAGAGAAAGAGAACAAGAACTTTTAAGAGAACTTGAAGCAATAAGAACACTAGTGAGTGTTTATTCAGGTGATTCTGTAAGTATTTCTGCAACGAAAACAGAAGATGATATTACAGGTGATTATGGTATAAAACCTAAAGATAAAAGTACTTGGGAAGAATACGCTTTGTATATACTTAAAGCAATAGGTGGTAAGGGTAGAGCAGCAGATGTTGTTAAAGCAGCTACTAAGGTTAATCCTAAGGAAAAAGAAGAAACACTTAAATCAGCACTTAAAAGTAAGCTTTCTAAGCTTCAACTTAGAGGTACTATTAATGCTACACCTGGTAAGCTTAAAAAAGATGGATATACCTATGAAATAAAAAAAGAGCCCTAAGGCTCTATTAGTTATAAGGACTGTTCATTAACAGTTATCAGACAGGAAAAGTGCCAATATATACACTGTTCATGTAAAGATTACATCTCATTAGTGTTGATACAATGAACTTACTGTTGGAAAGGGGTTGTCTGCGGCAGCCCCTTTTTCATTGCAAATATAATTAATATTATTTAAAGAAGAATACACTCAGATGGGGACTTTTGTATTTATCTTATCTTCATATTTTCTTTTAAAGTAAATATGATCTCCTCCACGAACAAACATATATCCATATTCATCAATATATTTTTGAGCCAAATAATTTTCATAATTTAATGTTTTATCAGAATGGATTTCAATTATTTTAATTGGCTCATGAATTCTTGTCCATATAGAACCATTTCCACTAAAATGTTCTTTCATTCTGCGTTCTAAATTCCTGGTAAATCCTATATAATAACAACCATCAGCCAATAGCAATACATATACATCTCCCCTAATTGGATCGGCAGTAAAATTCTCCGGGATATTAAGTGTTTCGCAAAATTTTATAACTATAAAATCAATAGCTTCTTTGAAACTAATATTTTCGTATTCCATTATAAAACGAATAGGATTTCCACCGGTACCACATTGGAAACACTTGAATATATTTTTCTTTTTCGAAACTGTAAATGACTTCTTTGATTTGCAAAATGGGCATTTACCTGTATAATTTTTGCCTTTTGGAGTCAATTCTGAATAATGTCCTATTAAATCAATAATTGATAACTCATTCTCAATTCTTGTAATAGCCTCTGCAACGTTCATAAGATTTAATATTTTTTTCTAAAATTAAAACTTTTATAAAGTCCGTAGCTGAGGACGCTACGGATAACGGGAGCATTCCAAAATCTGTGTCTTTCAGAATATTGTCTTATTTTTTCATTTTTATCTTCCATAACTTCTGTTTTTATGTCCAATTAAAATTACGGATAAATTAGTTCATTTCTTATAATTTAAGACTATGCCAAAATTGTCCTTGTAATATTTAGCTTCTTGCATCTCTAGAGTTTCCATATATTCATTTAATTCCTTGCTTTCTCCAATTGGGTAATATTTTAAAGGTCTTGGAATTAGATATTTTCCCATTTTAATTGGTTGTGCTTTATCATCAAGTAAAAACATTACACTGCCTTCAACTGTAATTGGGTGATGTTTTTGCTCGGCATGAAAAGGAGTTATGTCAATTAGATAACCATCCGGAGCTAACCAGACAGCATGATGAGTTGCGAAAAGATAGTCTCCATATTCTGTGGAAACACGATGGTTGAATGTCCAGCCGTATTTTACTTTACCTCCATTTTTAGCAATAAATTGTCTAACATTTTCGATACAGTTGGTTGGTAAGGATTCATTGTCCGGTCTGTGATATGCCAGTCCAAGTTGTTGACTGCTTATCGTTTTTGCAAAACTTTCAATTGCATTATCTAATTCGTCCTCTGTAATCATCTCATTCAGTGCTGGTTTAAAATTGCTTGTAACGTTCCCAGGATAAGTGCTGTACCGGATTGGTTACCCGTCTCTCTGTTGGCTTAGTACAATATTTTTTAAATTCATTTAATTCCACGTTTACCGGTATTGCATTTATCCTGTGTTGGCAGTTGGATTTCATTTTCGCTAGATGTAGTCATACTTCATCTTTGTCTAAGAAGCCGAACACTTCTATTTGTGGTAATATCTTGTTGGCTAGTTGTTCGTTTGCCTGTCTCAATTCTTTTAGTTCGTCTGTCGCTAAATTGTGTTCGGTCAAGCAACGTCTGATTTGATACCAACCTGCATCCCAAGTGTCAATTTTCCATTTGTTGGTTGCCATTTGGTTAAGGTTAGCATAAAAGAGTTTGTAAACTGTTTTGGCTTTTTCAATTACTTGATTTGCTTCGTCTGACAAGTCGTTTTTTGAAAGCCAATCAGCCACAAAGCGGTTTTGGTCATTTACGATTTGGAGTTTAAAATCTGGGTCTTTGATTTCCCAATGTTTAATTTCTTCAAGTCGGAAAGGGTAGAAGTTGTTTTTTATTTGGTAAGTGTTGCCTAAATATTGAACATTCCTTAAAGCTGTCGTTTCGTTTGATGATGTAAACAAACTCCAAACAACACAATCGTTTAAAAATTCCTTTGTCGGCTCTGTATGCGGAATTAAAAATTGGTTTCTGTCATTGAGCCAAGTTTGTATTGGGATTTTCTTAACTGCGTGAAGTGTCAATGCTTTTTCAAAGTTTTCTTTGATAACTGTAAATGCTCCTGCACTTGCATTTGGAGATGAAAGCATAACAACATACTTAGCGTGCTGGAAATCATTGCCGTTGCTACAAACAGATGCTAAAAAATCTGGTCTTGCTCTGTGTCTTGTGTCTGTGTTGTCGTTTTTAACTGTAATGCCGTTACTTAAAGGCGGTAAAATATAATCGTTTGAATTTTGTGGACGTGGAAACCAATTGTTCAAAACGTCTTTCTTTTCAATTAACTGTAGATGTTTTAAGCCAATTGTTTGGGCATCTTCATTTGCAATATCGATTTCTACTAACTTTTTTTCTCGGGGTTTCGATAAATTCCAAATCAAAAATCCGATTGGATATTTCCCTTTAACTCCGTGAAAAGTTGTTGACTTGAATAAAAAACCTTTCTCGAATTTGTAATTGAAAAATTTGTCCCTATATTCAATGCTGTCAGGAGCATTCAAGTATTTCAATTTCGAGAACATTCCCAAATATGAATTTTTAGGGAGTTCGTGGGCAATACGAAACATAAACTGTGCAAAAAGTTCACGTTTTACGTGTCCAGTATTTTCTATATCCATTGCAAGTTCAACTTTCGTTTTACTTACACCTTTCTTGCTGTCGCCTTTTGCTCCACCAACTTGAGCCGTTGCAAATGGCGGATTGATGTAAACTATCCAAGTAATTGTTGGGTCGGCTAATTCATCTCTTAATTTTTTCGGGAGTTTCCAATTGGGTTCAAATGGCAAATTGCCTTTGTTGAAAACGTATTCGACATCATCATTTAAGTAGTTGTATTGAAAACAAGTTGCGTTTGGAAAAACCTTTTTTAAATGGTCTGCTTCGCTTCCGTGAAGCGTGGACATATACAAATACTTGTATGCTGCGGAAGGCAAGTGATATTCAAGATTGCCAGTTCCAGCAGCCATATCCCAAATTCTAAACTTACCTGATTTATACCAATTTTTTCCAAGCACTTCGTTCCAATAGTGAACTGCTTTTTGTCCGAAACGCAAAGGCGTGTAAAATTCGCCTTCAAATCTTCTTTGGCTTTCGTCTGTTAGTCGGTCAAGTTTTGCGTGAATACCGTTTATAGTTTCGGCATTTTCTACATAGTCGTAAACACTCCAAAAATAATCGTAGTCCTTCATCAGGACTTTTTGCGTTTTTGAGTTCTTGTCTTCAAATGTAAAAACTACTCGGCTGTTGTCTTTGTCAATGATTACTTTGTCACGCTGAATGTTGGCGAGAAAATAAAAAGACGGCTTGTAGCCGTTTATAATGTAAGGGCCGATTACAGTTTTCCAATGCTCAAAAACAGCTTCAAAATTTTCTTCATTGATTACTTTCTTGTCACCAAAATCCAAAATCATTTGAGGATTTAATGCATTTTCAAGATTTTTCTTGAAAGCGTTATGGTCTCCTTTTTGTATGATTTTGTAAACGTGTAAGTTGTTTGTTTCTGGTTCCTTAACTAAATGGTCAACAAGCATTGGGTCGGGTTTACTTGCAGGCCTCTCCCAGTCGTAAGCGTCATTAGTGTAGTAAGTTGACCACTTACGAGTTTCTGTTAAGGTTGACTCGTTTTTGTCGGCAAGGCAAATGAAAAACGGAATTGCTTTCTCAACTTCAACATATTTAAGTCGTCTGATGTAGTAAAGTGATTGAGCAAGAATTGTTGCAAGTGCTTTTAAGTTTAGAAAGTTCTTGTCTTTTTTGAATTCAAATAAGACTTGCGGTGTATACAAGTCATTTCGGTGAGAGGTGTCATAGTTTAGTTTGAAATAAGTTGCATAAATGCCTCTCACTTCATCTTCTTGAGTTGATTTGTCAAGCTGTCTCTTAAATTCTTCAAAAGTCATTCTTATTTGTCTGTTGTTTTATGTTGCTGCAAACGTATTTATATCAACAGCTGTTATCACGTTAATATATAAATAAAGGTATTCCCGATAGCTGCCGGGGTGATCTTTTTAATCCATTCTTTAGATGTTTAGAGTTGAGCTCACCGGTTGTATTAATTTATTCCGATGCTAATTTATATAAAAAAGTATTGGGGGAAACATAAAAAAAGCCCAGGGGATACCGGGCTGTGGAATGGGCCTTTATTGGAGACTTGGGGGGAACTCCCCCTGACCCCCTCAGGGAGGGGGAATGTGGGGTTGTTAAGGGGCAGGGGGGGTAACACTTGCGCCGGTTTGGGGCACGCGTGTCGCTTACGCGTTGGGCTTTAATGGGACATTTGCGACAGTTGGGAAACAGCGGGATTATAAATCCCTGGTGATTGGTTCCGGATTTGAAATCCGGAATGGCGGTGGTCACTTTGACCTAATATGAATGGGATTGCCCGCTTTTTGGGTTCCCTGCGCCATGGCTATGGAGACGGAAGATTGAACAAGAGATCACTTTGGCCTAAAATGAATGAGATTGCCCGCTTTTTGGGTTCCCTGCGCTGTCGCTACGGAAACCCAAAAGCGGGCAATGACTTACAAAGGTTTTAAGATTGAGCTTTAGTTTACTACTGTTTGTAATTCGGGCTTGAGATCGATTTCGAGTTTAACCCCGGTTCCGGTGTCGACTTTGACGGGATCGCTGGTGTAGACCTGATACCCTTCTTTTTCGACTTTGATGATGTACTCTCCGCCTTCGCCTGCATTTAAGCTGAAATGGCCATCGGAGCCTGTGGTGTACGTGAGGTCTTTTCCGGCCAGGATCACCAGGGCGCCAGTGACGGGCTTTTTAGTAACAAAATCGAGGATATTCCCAGAAATGATCGTTTCGTGGTTTGTGGTGCGATGACCGAGATCGATGA
>JAGQYE010000083.1 GCA_020436225.1 Bacteroidota bacterium
GCAAAGCAAACGCTAAAGGTTGTTGCTTGTGATAAACCGGAATAACATATTTAAAACCGCCGAAAATAATTTGCTCTTGCTTGTTGAGTTCAGTTATGGATTTATATTTTTCGATATTGGATTGAATCGGAATAAAAAAATCGTCTAATTCGGTTTCCCATAAAGCGCGTTTCCATGCTTGGTCGAACATAAAAAGCGCTAAATGTTTGACGCGAAGTTGGTCTTTCAAAGTGAGCCTATAAATATGATATAAGTCTTCGGCAGAAACATTATCGTTGATGGCTTTGGTGGTTTCCAACAGCGCATTCAATTGCCCGGATTTTACGTTTAGTAAATCGACTAATTTTTTATCTTCGATATTGGTTGCTTCGGCGTTCACTAATCGAAAGCTACGCAATAATTTTTCATTTTCCTATTTAAAAGGATAAGAAATTAAGAGCAGAATTGCAGTTTCATTAGTTTTAGTGATACGAAAGAGTTGTTTAAGAACCTTGTTTATTTTTTGTAGATTCTATTTTTTTTCTACAGCTTTTAATAGTTGTTCTGTTGAATTTTTGGTATCTACTTTATCAATGACAGTGGTGATGATGCCTTTTTCATTTATAACAAAAGTGGTGCGCAAAATACCTTCGTACTCGCGACCCATAAATTTCTTTTTGCCCCAAACTTGATAGGCTTGTGCGATGCTTTTGTCAGTGTCCGGAATAAGCTCGAAAGGTAAATCGTATTTTGCTTTAAATTTGTCGTGTGATTTTTCATCTTGTGGCGAAACGCCGATAATGGTAAATCCTTTTTTGGTTAATGTTGCGTAGTTGTCTCTGAAATTGCAAGCGTTTGCCGTGCAGCCCGGCGTATCATCTTTCGGATAAAAATATAAAACGGTTGTTTTTCCTTTAAAATCTACACCTTTTATTTTGGGAGCTTTGTCGCCTTGTTGTAACATAAGTTGAAATTATATCGTAAATATAAGCTAATTTTTTTCTTTTGTTTTTGCTGATTATTCTTTCTTGAATTGAAAAGAAGTTGATGTTGAGTTGCCCACTTCGTCGCTTACTTTTAATAGCAACGTATGTTCGCCTTTCGTACAATATTCATCCATTTTATATTCAATGGTATCATTCTTTGCATCGTAATAAAAGTTAATCCAATGTCCGTCGATATAACCGTTGTACGAATCAATTCCGGATAACGAATCGATTATTTTTGCTTGGATAGAAGAGGAGTTAATGCTACTGCTATCGATAATTATTTGTGGCGCAATTGTATCATAAACAAGGTAAAATGTTCCTAAATCTTTAGTGTTTGCGGAAAATGTATTTCCATTTATTGTAGTTTTTAATGCATCAATTGAGCCATCAAAATTTTCTCTTGCTATTAATATTTTATTTTTATTGTAGTAGCTATTTGATTGAATTTTTATGCTTGCTGATTTGAATAAAGGCACTTCTTTATTTTTATTAATCACCTTAAATATATTGGAAAGTTGTTCTTTTTTATTTGGTTTTATTTCTTGATAATGCAGACAAGTTTTTTCATAAAATGTA
>JAGQYE010000084.1 GCA_020436225.1 Bacteroidota bacterium
CGGACATGGTTCTTTTGTCAATAAAAACACAATCTCCATAAAAAAAGCAGATGGCACGGAAGAACAAATACAAACCGACAAAACCATAATAGCTACAGGCTCTAAACCATCTACTTTACCATTTTTACCAATTGACAAAACAAGAATCATCACATCAACAGAAGCATTGTCTTTAAAAGAATTACCTAAATCTATGGTGATTATTGGAGGTGGCGTTATCGGTTTAGAATTAGGTTCTGTGTATCAACGCCTCGGCACACAGGTTTCTGTGGTAGAGTTTATGGATAAAATCATTCCTACAATGGATGATGATATGGGAAAAGAATTACAACGCAGTTTGAAAAAATTAGGTATTAAATTTTATTTGTCGCATAAAGTTACCGGCGCAGTAAACAATGGTGATTCGGTAACAGTAACAGCATTGGATAAAAAAGAACAGGAAATAAAAATCGATGCTGATTATTGTTTGGTTGCCATTGGCAGACGACCATATACCGATAATCTCGGTTTAGAAAATATCGGCATAACCTTAAATGAGCGCAAGCAAATTCCTGTTGATGCGCATTTGCAAACTTCTGTAGAAGGCATTTATGCTATCGGCGATGTAATACAAGGCGTGATGTTGGCACACAAAGCTGAAGAAGAAGGTGTGTTTGTTGCAGAAACGATTGCCGGACAAAAACCACATGTCAATTACAATCTCATTCCTGGCGTGGTTTATACTTGGCCAGAAGTGGCTGCCGTTGGACAAACAGAAAATCAGCTAAAAGAAAAAGGTATTGCCTATAAAGTTGGCACATTTCCGTTCCGCGCCTTAGGACGTGCACGTGCAAGTATGGATATTGACGGTATGGCAAAAATATTAGCAGATGCAAACACCGATGAAATTTTAGGTGTACACATTATTGGTGCCCGCGCTGCCGATATGATTGCTGAAGCTGTGGTAGCGATGGAATATCGAGCAAGTGCCGAAGACATTGGCAGAATTTCACACGCACATCCAACCTATACAGAAGCTTTGAAAGAAGCTGCATTAGCTGCTACAGCCAATCGGTCAATTCATTCGTAAAGAAAGAATAAGAAATTTGCAAAATATGCAATCTAAATAAGAAATAATTATTTATTGGCGTGAAGATGATAATTCACATCTTGCAAAAGCACCTGAATTAGCAGTTTTTTTGACTGACGGCAAAAGCTACACAAGCTAAATTGATTGATGTTAGTTGGCGGATAAGTATCTTATTTCGTATTCCTTACTACTTAATTTTTCTAAAAATTCCTTACTTGCATAAGTGCATAACACTTTTGATGTTTGCTTATTTATCAAATAAACATTAGCATACATTTTTAGAAATGTAGTGTCTTTATAAATATGTTTGATTACTTTACCGCCAAAGCCATTAATAAAATAATCTCTTTTAGCAATTGGAATATAATTAATTGTATCTGACACAAATTCAAATAAAAATAAATCTGGTTCTTGCTTTAAAAAAATTTCTTTATTAAATGCTCTATGCCCTTTTATAATATTTTTTGGTCTATCGCTTATATTATGTGCAACTTCTGTATTATTTAAACCTAATACATCATTAACAAAACCAGCATACGTATATGCTATTCCACCAGCAGTTATAACTGCAATAGATGGCTTTTTAGACGAATTAAAAAAAACATTAAGTTGTTCACCGGTTGCTCTACCTTCTTTTGCAATATCAAACTCAATAGCTATAGAATGTTTTTTGTTTATAAATAACGAATAAATATTTTTTATTGGAGTAAATGATAGAATAATTAGCAATAAAACAACATATATGTTTGAAGAAAAAAATTTGTTTAAAAACTTATGTTGAGTACTTAATAAATGTAATATCATGATTAAGTTAAGATAAAAAATAGGATTAAATGCTTGATAAAATCTTGCCATTCGAAAATGGTCTCCACCTGTGTAAAAAGGAATACCAATGCCAATTGTTGAAATAATAGTTATTGTAAGAAGTATTATACTATAGTTAGATAATCTTTTTTCTTTTATAGTATTCCAAATCCAATAAATAATCAAACAAAAAAATAAAATTATGAGTGGATTGTATCTAATTATGTATTTTATAAGATATATAAAGCCTTCTAATATATTATTTAAAAACCCATCAGACATTTTAACATAAAAAGTATTTGGCAATGGATAACCAAAATAGTATAAACGCCATGCTGTTAATGTAAATATTGAAATAATAAATACTAATAATAATGGCAACAGTTGATAGAAAATGAATTTATATGATTTGTTTTCTAAAAACAATTGCAAAAATCTTATGCTAATGAAAATAATAGCTAATAGAATACTTTCTGGTCTTGTAATTATGAAAAATGGAAATAACAATGTTAAAGTCATTGTTGATTTCTGAAAAGAAAATTGATTTTTAAAATATGGAATTATAAGTAAATAAGTAAATAAAGTAAGTTCAAAAGTCCACAATCCTGTTTCTAATAAAGAAAAAATTGTCCAATCATAAAAACCCGGAAATACTATTAATAATCCTAAAAATAGAACTTCATAATAATTTTTTGTATTGTTTATCGTCTTGAATAACTGAATAATATTTATAGCAATTTTTAATGAACTAAAAATTAATATACAGTTTATTAAAAAAAGGGAAATTTCAATTTTATTAGTAAATTTAAAAATACAACTTCCAATTAACGTCCATAATATAGAGGTAAAACCTTCAACTTTTTCACCACCAATGTTGTAAACAAATCCATTTCCCGTTGCAAAATTTTTCATGTAAACAAAATAAATGTTTGCATCATCTATACCTGTTAGGGCAAAATGATACAAACATCCAATTATAATGATACAACCTATTAAATAAAATAGAAGTTGAATGTTTTTTTTCATAAATATTATTCTACTATAAACTTGCCAGTTTGGGTTTCAATTATATCTGATAACCTATAAACATATTCAGCTTTAGGATATGAACTCATATCTATAAGATAGTTACTAATGTAGAATCTTACATTTATTATTTGCTTACCGCTTATATCAAAAATCTCTAAATTCTTTTCGAAATTATTATTAGTTTCAAATGTAATTATTCCTGAAGTAGGATTTGGGTAAACATTCAATCTATTAGAATATAGCTTAGTCTCAATAATATTTTTTTGTCTTTGAGATGAACCACCACCAATATGATTAAAGTACATAGGTACTTTAATATATCCTACTGTTCTCGGTTTAATTTGAGTAACATTACCTGTTTTTTTATAATTTGAATTTCTGAAATAATAGGTTAAATTAGGTGCTTCAATGTACTCATGTATTATATTCGGAATATCAGAATAAAATTGCTCCATACATGGACCTTGTATACAACTAATTAGTGGTGGAAATATTGCAATATTTAAGCTATCATAATTAATATATATATTAGAGTCGGATTTGTTTGAATAGTAAAAATATAAATCAAATACATCAGAAACAATTGGACTACCTCCTGGGGTTGTACCAATTTGAACTGTATTAATTTTTGACAAATATGGTTTCATCATAAAATTATCCGCATTTACATTTGTATTATTAGGCAAAGTTAAGTTGTAACTTGAATTTGGTTTTGTTTGGTTATTGCTAAAAATCTGACTCAAAAATTTTAATGGATAATAGTGCGAGAATAAATTCACTCTATTTATTCCGCTTTGATTCATATAAGAAAAAGTACTGCTTCTTGTATTAGAACATGGATTTAGGGAACTATATTGGTCTGTATTAACTGTTTGTGTATTACGTATATTTGTTGGTGTTAAATCATCATAAATTCCACCCAAACCCCAATAATTTGAAATACCAAGATTAAGAGAATCTTGATTGTCAATTAAGAAATTTATGTACCTAAAAACAAAATCAGAATAAACTATTGTATTTTGAATGTTTGATTGAATTGTTCCCCATTCTGTTAACCAAATTTTTTTATTATAGCTATTGAAAGCTGGGTTCATTCTTTGTGTTCTTAGCTCATTATATAAGTAATAATTACACGAATTTCCTTGTCCAACTGGTTGCAAATAATCACTTATACCTTTTGAAAAACAATTAAATCTATTACTATTCATATTTGTACATCCAAGATCTACTTCAAAGGGTACTGGTTGTCCAAAAATGTACACAATTATTGTTGTGTCAAAACATTCTTTACAAGAATTATTTGGATTTAAAACATTAGCTGTATAATGATGATAGCTATATGCGTCAAATAAAGCATTATCCTTTGCAATAGCTGCTGTTAGCTTTCCAGGAGCATTTGGTGGATTTATTGGTGCTGTCCAAATCATTGGTACAGACACCTTAATACCAGGAAATTGAGATTTAAGATTTAAAGAATACTGTTTTAAGATTGAAATATAGTCTAATCTATTTTGATTAGCATTAGGATATTTTGCAACATCATAAAACATTTTCTGGTAGTATGTTTCATTTCCAAGTTCTACTCCATATACTACCAAACCGCTATCTTTTAATAACTTAACAGCGTTATAAGTTTCATTATATAGTGAATCAAAATTAGAATGTGATGGAAGAATTGCTGGTAATTTCAACATATGCTGAAATGCATTTGCGCTATAAATAATCTTTAATGTGTCGCCTGTTTCTAACTGATATTTTTTCACATAACTAATTAAATTGTATAATGTACTTTTTGTGTAAGAAATATCTTTATTAAATGCTCTTCTAACAATAGCTAAATAACTGTTATTACCAACTGAATCTACTAAACCCAATCTTGCTGCTTGTGCTGCTTCGGCTGTATCGGCGCCAGTTCTCTTGGAATTTGGTCTAAAATGATACCAATCAGATGGTGCTTGATAACGAATAATCTTTGGTCTTAATTCTTTAGTATAGTAATATATTGAATCATTCTGTGCTGGATTATTATCAAAAAAATCTGTAACATCAAATCCATATATGTTATCATCAATTTGTTTGTTTGTGTTTATCTGATAAAAGTTTTTAACATTACTTAGTCTTATTATATTTAATTGAGAAAAAACATTATTTAATTGTACTATAGTTGTTACAATAAATAAAAAGAGTCGAAGTTGAGTTTTCACATGAATCATTAAGTAAATTATAGAATATATATGAAACCAAATATAGCCAAATTAGAATGATTTGTCAATTAATTTTCATATGCTGATTTCATTCAATAAATGTAACTTTTGTTAAAATTGGTTTGTCATCAATAAAAATAGCTTCATTAATTTCATTTATAGTATAAAAATTTATTTTTTTATCAAATATTTAAATTCACCGTAGCTTTGCATAGCGTGAATATACATAGAAATTGATAAAATGACGGCTAAAATGCGACTAAACACTATCGCTCAAAGAAGTTGATTTTAATTTTCAAATGAATAACTTTACATCAATGTTTAACATTGACACAAAATGATTTATTTAATTTATGGACAACGTTTCTATTTCTAAAAATAAATTTATTATCCTGATTTTATGCTGGTTTATTCCCATTTTTTCATCTGCAAAAAATGATAAAAACGTACAATTAATTTCTCCAATAAATATGCCTTTTAATCTTGCCGGAACTTTTGGCGAACCACGTTTGCATCATTTCCATTCCGGAATAGACATAAAGACAAACGGAAAAGAAGGCTATGCAGTAAAGGCAACTGCCGATGGATATATTTCACGCATTCTTGTTTCACCTTATGGTTATGGGAAAGCCATTTACATCACACACTTTAATGGATATACCAGTGTTTACGGGCATTTAAGCTCATTTTATGGTAACATAGGAGATTATATTCATCAACAACTGTATAGCTTAAATAAGAATGAATTAAATCTATATCTTGAAAGCAATCAATTTCCGGTTAAACAAGGTGATACCATCGCCTATTCAGGAAATACAGGTGGCAGCACCGCACCACATCTTCATTTTGAAATAAGAAATACCAAAACAGAGCTCGTTGTAAATCCATTAGATTTCTTTCCCGACTCAATGTATATCGACAGCCTCGCTCCTACTATAATTAGAATAAAATTGATGCAAGAAAAAGTGGACACGGCACAATATATAGATTTGATAAACAAAGGAGATTATTGGACTTCTATTCATAATATAAATGTGCAGATGAAAAATCGTTTTTGTTTTTCTTTAGATGGATTTGACAAGCAAAATGAAACAACCAACAAAAATGGAATTAAAAAAATAGAAGTATATAAAGACCATCAACTTACATTTACCTTCGATGTTACTTCTGTCAATTTTAGCAACACACGAATGTGCGATGCTTTTGTAGATTACGATGAGCTTTCGAAAGACAAAGGTTATTTCTACAATTGTTTCCAACTAAAAGGAAATACATTGCCGATTTATAGCCATGGAAACGGTTTCTTTATGTTGCAAGAAAAAGACAGCAGCCACTTTATTATCAATTGTTATGATTATGCTAACAACAAAACAGAAATAAGGCTAACATTTATAGCACAAGGAATGAAAAACGAACATTCAAGCTCTTCGAAAAATCAAAAAATGTATTGTGTTAAAGATATTTCTAAACCTACTGCAATGGCTACATCTACTGCAAAAATTAATTTTCCATCATATTCATTTTACGACAAAACGTGTCTAATATATCAAGAAAATAAGCGTAACAATCTTGAACAATTATCAAATCGCATAAAGATAATTTCGCCCTATAAGGAAATTCCATTATTAAAACCCGCACGTATAAATATTCAATCAAACATATCTATAAATAAAAATAAAATTATTATTGTAAGAGAAAATGCAGATGGCTCAAAAGATGCTTTAACAACTATTTATTCCGGCAACACCTTTTCCGCATATACGAAAGATTTAGGCACGTTTTATCTTGAATATGACACTATAGCGCCAACCATCTCAATACAAGATTTAGACACGAATACACTTTCCATAAAAGCAGTCGTAAAAGATAATCTTTCGGGAATAAAGAAATATAATGGATATATAGATGGGAAGTGGATAAACCTTTATTTCGATGCCAAAAATGATATCGTTAAATATAAACTTGATGAATATTGCACCACAGGCACGCATACTTTTATGCTCAATATCAGCGATGAAATGGGAAATACAGCAACAGCATCTATTTCATTTTTTAGAGAATAAACCAACATAAAAAGAGAAAAATCAAAAATTATTAATCTATTAAACTATTTATTATGTTACAAGAAGGCAGTAAAGCACCCAAAATTAAAGGTGTAGATTTTAAAGGCAAAACAACCATTTTATATTTCTATCCAAAAGATGATACGCCGGGTTGCACAGCCAATGCGTGTGATTTCAGAGATAATTATGCAGCCTTAACAAAAAAAGGGTTTACTATCATCGGCGTTTCTCCTCAAGATGAAAAATCGCACGATAAATTTAAAGCAAAATACGACTTACCTTTTGAGCTCATTCCGGACACCGACAAAAGCATAGCTCAAGCCTATCAAGTTTGGGGCAAGAAAAAATTTATGGGTCGAGAATACGAAGGTATTTTGCGAACTACATTCGTCATAAACGAAAAAGGAATTATCACCACTGTGATAGAAAAAGTAGATACCAAAAACGCAACAGAACAACTTTTAAAAGAAATAGAGAATAATAAAACGAACAAAAAATAATATTAATGTACTTAGGCAAAACCTATGCATCACTAAAACTAATGAAACTATATTTCTTCTTTTAATTTCTTAACCTTTTAAATAGGAAAATGAAAATTTATTGCGTAGCTTTCCATAAGTGAATGCTGAAGCCGCAAATATTGAAGACAAAAAATTACTCGATTTACTTAATGTAAAATCCGGACAATTAAATGCATTGTTGGAAACTACCAAAGCCATTAATGATAATGTCTCCGCTGAAGATTTATACCACATTTATAGGCTTACTTTAATTGATCAACTTCGTGTTAAACATCTTGCGCTTTTTATGTTCGACCAAGCTTGGAAACGCGCATTATGGGAATCTGAGTTAGACATTTTTTTTATTCCTATTCAATCCAATATCGAAAAATATAAATCCATAACTGAACTCAACAAGCAAGAGCAAATTATTTTCGGCGGTTTTAAATATGTTATTCCGGTTTATCACAAGCAACAACCTTTAGCGTTTGCTTTGC
>JAGQYE010000085.1 GCA_020436225.1 Bacteroidota bacterium
ATAACACAAATAAATTGAAATTAATGAGTTGTTTGGAATTTTATTTTACGAATTAAATTATTACATGGTTCCTCTATAAATAGATGTAATGCTACAGAAAAAATATTTAAAAGTATAAACGAAATAATCGTATTATTAAATAAATCGCTCAACCAAAAACTAATAAAACCCATGTGAATTAAATAGAATATATAAGAACTTTTACCTAATAACATCATCAGTTTTGTTGATAAGAGCGTTCTTATTATAGTTCTTTCTTTTATTAGACCATAAAATAAAATTGCAATACCAATAGGCAACAAAAAATTATTTATTAAGATGCCTTTCATTGTAAATACTCCGTATTTTTCATTTCCTTTTACCAATATTAACAATGAAATACTAACAATAATCCATAACAAACCTATTAGCGTGTTTTTAAACCCATGTTTAGTTTCCATGATGTTTTCATTTTTTATTTTCAACATTTTCTTAGCTAACATAATTCCGATAAAAAATTCAAAGCATCGACCAAAAAAAGTATAGGAAAGCATAAATTTATACGTACCAAAAAATCCATAGAAATCAGAATTTCTAAATAAAAGTACCATCAGAAAACCAAATAGGAAAAAGAAAAAGAAGATATAAATAGTTTTAATTTTATTAGAAAAGAGAATTATCAGCGGTGTTAGAAAATAAAAACATTCTTCAACTGTAAGCGACCATCCTTGAGGAATTCCTGTAAATGCATAATCGGTAAAAAAACCTCTAATAAAAGAGATGTTTAAAATATATTCTCTGATAAAATGCTGTGGAAGTTCATTGTATAGATAAAAATATACAAAAGTCACTGTTGTTAATAAAAAATACATCGGATAAATTCTTGCAACTCGGTTCCGCATATATTTTAACAGCCAATTTTTCTTATTTATTGTTGTCGATATTATATTATAATATCTATAATAAATTAAAAAGCCACTCAATACAAAAAAAACGGTAACGCCCACATGAAACTCGTTTACGAAATTATGTATAAATGCTCCGAATGTTTTTTGAGTAAACATATTATTATGATGAAAAAAAACCATGAACGCAGCAAGCGCTCTTATTACTGTTAATGCATCAAATTTTTTTTCTTCCATAAACAAAAATGTACTTATTTTATATTTTTTATTAAAACGGCCGGGTTTCCGGCAACAACCGTATAAGGTTCTACATCTTTTGTAACGACAGCATTCGCAGCTATTACAGCACCTTTGCCTATGGTTACACCTTTTAGGATGGTTGCGTTAAAACTTATCCAAACATCATCCTCAATAATAATTGGTGCCTTACTTATTTCTTTATCATCAGCAATGAAACCACTTTTCAAAACTTCAAGGTATTCTTTTCTTCTTGTCTCAGCATTTAAAGAGTGTGTGTTCGTGTCGATAATATTTACGTTATGCGATATTTGTACATGGTTGCCGATTTTTATTTCGCTGCCCGACCAAATTCTTGAATATTTGCCAATAAATGTGTTATTTCCTACTATTATTTTTCCGCCATAAGCATTAATAAACAGCTCTCCTTCTATCAAACAATTGTCGCCTATTTGAATTTGTTGTTTATTTTGTTGAACATTGGTAACAATTGAACCTTCTAAAAAAAATGAATTTTTTCCCAGCACACAATTTTGGCTGTTTAATAATAATCGTTCGTTTTTCAAATAGGTGTGCAACCATTCCGGCGGAATCAATTTTTTAAAAATGAAAAAGAAAAATAGTCGGATGGTTTTTATCATCGTATTCGTTTTTTCAAAGTTGATTTTATAAAATTCGGCGTTTTATTGGAAACCCAATTTCTCATTCGCTGTAATAAAAATGGTTCGAGTAAATTATACTTCTTAAAAGTAAATAAATCGGCTGGTTTATCAATGATTATTTGTTTGGGATGTGTAATAGTTTTTAATTCTTGTGTTGGTGTATTTGCCAAAATTGTTGCCAACTGATTGGTATGTGTTGCAGCATCTGAAAAACCAATATTGGAAATCAAATTTACATTAGGAACGATGGAAATTCCTTTATTCAACCAGCAAGAAAATGTCCATTGAATATCCCAAGTGTCAATTTTATTTTCGCTGTTTAATGTTTCCCAATGATGACTCCAGTATTCTATTTCTTCTTTATCAAACGAATAATAATTCATCGCGTGCAAGATGTCGGTGGTGGTGTGGCTATTGAACTCATAATGAAATTTTTGCCATGCTCTTTTCCAAGTTGCCCAACCCCAAATATGTGGATATTTTGAAAAGTAATACGAATATGCATTTCTCTTTTTTCCGAATTGAGAGTTGTTGCCACCAACATGCATGATAGTTTCATTGTTGATGTAGTAGTGTAACATCTCTTCGCAAAAATGAAAAAAAGATTTGTTGGGCAAGCAATCATCTTCCAAAATAATGCCTTGTTCCACCTGTTCAAAAAACCAAGAAATAGCTTGTGAAACAGCCAAACCACAACCTAAATTATTTTCACGAAAAAGTGTTTTTATTTCGCAATTCCAATCAATATTGTCAATAACTAATTTTCTGGTTTGCTCACATTTTTCTACTTCTTCTGCATTTCTTGGTCCATCTGCCGCAACAAATAATTGTTTGGGTTTTATAGCTTTAATTTTTGAAAATACTTTTTGCGTCGCTTCCGGGCGATTGAAGATTAAAAATAAAACAGGCGTATTGAACATTAGCCAAAAATGTTAGCAAAATTATTCAAATCTATTATTATAAGTGATATTATAACGAGATTAATTTTCAACTTTATAAAATTGAAAAACAGCATTTATTATTACTTCTTGCATTTCATCAGTAAGCTCTACGAACAATGGCAAACGTATTAGAGTCGCTTCGTAGCGTTGGCTGTTCGGGCAATCTATTGGTGCAAAATGTGTAGTATAATACGTGCTTTTATTCAGCGATAAATAATGAAAAACTGAGTAAACACCTTTTTCACGCAAATATCGAATTAAAGAATCGCGCTCTTGTTCATCTTTGCATAGCAAATAAAAAAGATGTCCGTTATTGCTACTGTTTTCTGGTAGTACAGGTAATTGTATTTTTCCATTTTTTTCTAAAGGTAAAAAAGCCTTGTAATACTTCTCCCAAATTGCTTTTCGTTTGGTTTGGATGAAGTCGAGATGCTCAATTTGTGCCCATAAAAAAGCGGCATTTATTTCAGACAACACATACGATGAGCCAATATCCACCCAGCTATATTTGTCCACTTCTCCTTTGAAAAATTGTGCTCTGTTTGTTCCTTTTTCTCTTATTATTTCAGCGCGTTGTATATATTTTTCCTTATTAATAACCAACATACCACCTTCGCCACAAGAGATATTTTTGGTATCGTGAAACGAAAAGGTAGCTAAATCGCCGAAGCTTCCAAGCGGTTTGTTTTTATAATAAGCATCAATGGCTTGTGCGGCATCTTCCACAACCGGAATATTGTGTTGTTGTGCAATGCTCATGATTGCATCCATATTGCAAGCAAAACCGGCATAATGCACAACTACAATTGCTTTGGTTTTTTCAGTTATTAATTTTTCTAATTCTGATGCGTCAATGTTTGGTTCGTCGTTTTTACTATCAGCAAAAATAATTTTTGCTCCACGTGTAACAAATGCATTAGCCGTTGTAACAAATGTAAAAGCCGGTACAATAACTTCGTCGCCATGTTGAATATTCAACAAAATGGCTGCCATTTCTAATGCATGTGTGCACGAAGTAGTCAGCAATACTTTTAAAAAATTATATTTATTTTGAAAAAATTCCTGGCATTTTTGAGTATAAAAACCATCGCCGGAAAGTTTTCTGTTGTTTATCGCTTCAGAAATAAAAGTAAGTTCATTTCCCGAACGATATGGTTTATTAAATGGAATCAT
>JAGQYE010000086.1 GCA_020436225.1 Bacteroidota bacterium
TCCTTTTATGAGGGACAACCGAGAAACAAGCGATAGCTTGTGCCGAAGGTTGCGAGCGTAGCTCAAAGATATAGCGGATAGCCCGACCCCTGCCCAGCGAAAATCAATTATACAATAGGGTAGGGGGACACGCCCTAATTATTCTTAATGTGCCTTATTATAACTTATAACTTTAAATAGTGATCCCAGTATTCTCTTAAAAGAAGACTACCGTTCTTTTGGTACTAATATTAGTTATGTATTAAATAAAGCTTTATGCTAAATCAATGCCGGTCGATTATACAAACAACTTTTGCTACCAGTAAGACATTTTCTTTATCTGTCGAATTTCTTTTAGCATACGCCAGACAATCCTCATAATTATCCCAGACAAATGAATCGAGTGGTCCATAAATAGTTTCGGGTTTGTTGATTTGAAAGGACTGATATGCGATGGTTTCACTGCCTTTGTGGAGGTATTGCAAAACCTGTTGGCTTGCCAGAATAACGTATTGGTTTTTACGATTTAAACGATACAACATTGAATCTTTAGAAATTTCTAATGCTTCGAAATACTTAAGTATGTTTCCATTTTGTACCAAATCAACCCTTTCCAATTCAAAGACCACATAGGCTTTTGATTGGTCGTGAAAGGAATCTAACTCTTTTCTGTCATTAACCAAACAGGAAAATCCACCATCGTAGAAGAATATGTTTTCTGTTGCATTGACATCAAAAGGATTTTTGCTTCGGGTATCCAATTTGTATTTTAACGTAGGCAATGCGAAACTGGTCGGGTTCATTGTAACAGCTATTTGATGTTTGTTTTTTGTGTTTTCAGAATGAGTTAAATTGGTCTTTTTTTGCACCTGACAAGCACAACAGATGAGCAATAAAAATGTAACCGCTGATTTTTTATTTCCTTCCATTCAGCAATCATTTGTTCATCATTACGATTAATTGCCCTCGATTTTCTACATCAAACTTCAGAAACAAATTTTTTAGATGGGTTTTAATGGTGTGTATGCTTACAAATTGTGCTTCGGCGATTTCGTGATTGGTTTTTCCTTGTAACAAATGTTGAAGAATTTCCATTTCACGGTTCGTGAGTGGCGAATGACTGTATTTTTTTATCTTTTCTTCTAAATTATTGGCATTGCGCCATTGTTTGAAATTGGCAACACCGATTTGTATGGCTGCCGTCAACCCGCCTTTGGTAATCGGTTTTACGAGGTAGCCGGAAGGATAAGTTGCCTTGGCTTGTTGCAACGTTTTGTCATCAAAAAATGAAGTGATGTAGATAAACGGAATACCAAATTCTTCATTGAGCTTTTTTCCGAAACGCAATCCGTGCTCGTAATCGCCAATACGAATATCCACCAATGCAAAGTTGGGTTGTCGTAATTCAATCTGCTGCAAAGCCTGCTGATAATCGTAACAAACCGCCACTACTTCGTGCCCTAATTCAGCACAATAATCCTTCAAATCTATTGCAATAATAGGCTCGTCCTCCAAAATCAATATTTGTAAAGATTCTGTCATTGGGTGGGGTTAAAGGTGAATTTATAAGTAGTTCCCTGCACATTACCAATGCTCAATGTTGCTTTTAGTTTTTCGCTGAACGCCTGAATCAACCGCATACCGAGCGAATCGCCGGGTTCATCTATCATTTCTATACTGATGCCGCTGCCGTTGTCCTTTACAATCATTTCCATTTCGTTGGGTTTTGGCTGATGGAGTAAAATATCAATAATGCCCGACTTACTTCCGTTAAAAGCATATTTAAAAGCGTTGGAAAGAATTTCATTCAATATCAATCCGATGCTCATCAGTTTTTCAATATCCAAATCAACATCGTCAATACTGGTCTGTATTTTAATGGCTTTGTCCGGAATTTGGTAGGTTACAAACAGTTGTTGCACCAGTTTTTCTACATATTCCCTTGGTTTAATCTGTTGCAGATTGGAATGTGCATAAATGTTTTGATGAATGAGCGACATTGCCTGAATACGTGAAATACCGTCATCAAAAATCTTTTTTGACTGCGGGTCTTGTACTTTGCGGACGTGCATATTGAGCAAGCTGCTAATGACCTGCAAATTGTTTTTTACCCGATGATGAATTTCCTTTACCAAATTTTCTTTTTCCTTTACTAAATCATTCAATTGCCTGTTGGATTTGTGCAATTTGCTTCGCAGCCAAAACAAACGCAATAAAGCGAGAAGCAATAACGCAGAAATACCGGCAATCATCCAAATGGTTTTATTTAGGTTTTGGATAATCGTTTGGCGTAGGGCTAATTCTTTTTCCTTTTCCTGTGTTTGGTAAATCAGTTCCAATTTTTCCATTTCCCTTTTGGAATTGGCTTGGGATATCTTTTTCTCGAAATCGTTTTGCAAAAGCAAATGCTGAAAAGCCGATTTGTAATCGCCACTCAACGAATCCAACACGGTGTAAACCTTGTACAGTTCCATCATTTCGTGTGGCTGTTCCAAATTTTTTCCTACCGCAATGCCCTGTTCCAGAAAGGTTTTGCTTTCGGCGTATTTACCCTGTTCCATTTTAAGCTGTGCCAATGCCGCATAGTTCATTACCTGATTATTTTTGGCATTGGTTTTCTGCAAAATGTCGTGGCTTTGCATCAGGTATTTTTCGGCTTTGTCGTATTGCTTTAAGTATTGATATGCCGTTCCCAAATTTGCCAAAGCATTTACCATTCCTACGGAATCATTGGTTTTGAGTTTTAAATCATACGCTTGATTGTAGGTTTTTATGGCTTTCTCGTATTGATGCTGGTTGCGATAAACCGCACCGAGATTATTGAGTGCGGCGCCCATTCGTTTTTCATTATGAACTTGTGTGTAAAGCGTTAATGCCTGATTGAAATATTGTTCTGCTTTGCCCAAATCTTTCTGATAAAAATACAGCATCCCGATACCGATGTTGGATGCTCCTTCACCGTCTTTGTCATTAAGCGTACGCTTTAGGGCAATGGATTTTTCGTAGTAAATCAAGGAGCTATCTGCTTTCCCCAAATAATCATAGCTTTCGCCCAAAACGTGTGTAGCCCAAGCCTGCATTGACGGATTGTTGATGTTTTCGGCTACTTCCAATCCTTTTTTGGCGTAAAAATTGGCTTTTTCATTTTCCAATCCTACCAATTCGGAAGAAAGATAGCAATAGGCATAAACGGTGGCAGTATCCATTTTTGGACTTTCCACCTCTTGTAACAGGCTATCAATTCTCGCTTTGTCCTGTGCGTTTAACCTACACAAGACAAAGAGTGAGAGGAAAAGAAGAAATGATTTTTTCATATTGATTTTAAATATATTATGGAAATTTACAACATTTGCTTTAAAGACAAATATTAAAAGTACTTTTCGCAGAATCGTTTTTTTATCTGAATATTAATATGCGTTTTATCTTTTCAAAAAGGATTTAGCTCCATCTGTACTGGTAACAATGAGTTCTGATGTTGTCAAAGAATTTATTTTGAGCTGGATAGAAGTTCCATTCAAATTTATTAATAAAAATTCATCATTGCCTTCTTTACTAATGGAATAAACTCCTTCTTGGACACCTTGTGATTCGCAATCTCCACTTTCAAGCATATATTTATTTTCTGATTTAACTTGGTTGGGAACAGTAAAATCAAAATAGCTTTGTTGCCCACAAGCATTGGCTATATGAATCACCACCGGATTTTGTGTTTCCGTTTTTACCATAAACCATTTATGTGCAATTAATTCGGCTGTAGTTGGTTCAATTTCTAAGTCATCATTCCGAGAACAAGATATAAGCGTAATGAATAAAGCGATTACCAATAGTAATTTGTTTGTTGTCAAAATAGTTTTCATAATTACGGTCTTTTTATTTGTTAATAGTGATATTTATTTTATTCAGTTAATCTTTATTCAACTTTTTTCTTTTTAGCTGGTCTTTTTTTTACATCGGTTTTTGGTTTCTCAAATTCTTTCAAGCCCGATTGTATTCCTCTTTTTCCATCAGGTGTTAATAAAGTAGAACTTGCATTTTCTGTGGCGGTTACATCAATTACCGGATATGCATTGCCCGAATTTGCAGTTGCCAATGTTTGTATATTTGCTACGTTATAATTCTGAAGTGTAATGACATAAAAAACATCATCTCTCATTATATTCTCGTTCGTTATAAATTTGAAATCCTTACCAGAAGCTCCTTTAGGTAGTTCAAATTCGGCATCAACTTGAAAATATTTATCAAAAACATCATTATTATGAGAGTAATCGAAACCACCGTTTTCCTTGAGCTTACGGTAATAGCGGTTGTCCACTTTCATTTTGTTACTTAATATGGTAACTTTAACGGCATCTCCATTGCGTTTATATATTGAGAAACTAACATTATGCGCACTCGTTGGCTTATAAAATAAAAATTCTACACTTTCCCATTTTGTTCCTTTTCCCAATAAAGGGTTACTCTTTCTAAGTCTTTCCGGCCAGATATTTCTTTGTTCAAAAAAAAGTTGTGTTGATGTTTTTACATTCCAAAAGGCTGCTTTTTTTCTATCATTGTACAAATAGTCAAAATCTTCATTTACTTGTAAACGCCACTTTTCATCTTGTTCATTTGTAGGAGATTGGCTAATATATCCATACCAATCTTTTGCATTTAATGTTAAAAACCCTCCTATGGCTTCTTTGCCTTGGTCCAAATGCCAAAAATAATTTTTAATTTGCTCACTGATACTTTCCCCAGTCTCTTGTGAAGTAGCCTGACCGAATGAATTATTTATAAAGAGTGAAATAAATAATACTAATAATGCTGTTGACTTTCTCATCTTATGTTGTTTTTATAGCGTTTTCAATACACTTGATTTTACTTTTTATTTTACCTCTATAGCTCTTACTATACCCGAACTGCCTCCATCTAAAGGCAGGATAGTTTCCACATTGTTTTTAAGATATTTTGGGATTGTAACGGAAGTGGAAGTGTTTTCCTGAAAGGCAATATAAACATCTGTACCATCAACAAATAAACCATAGGGGGTGGTTACATTCGTACTATTAGTAAGGGGTTGGGCTACATCGTTTTTCCAAAGAGTTGCTGTATAAACGCCATTTACATTTTGGTCGCCTATTATATACACATCTGTTACATTGTTATTGCTTACAGCTTGTATTTTTCTGGCAAATGCGTTACTACTGCCATCGGTTAATGTATAAGGAACATCATCTTTCCAATAGGTGACTACATATAATGGCTGTTGCTGGATTCCTGCCGCATAAACATTATGTTTGGGAATAGAAATACTATTAATGTAAGAATGCCCCACACCGGCATTATAGGTGGTAGTTGCATAAAAATCACTCCATACTTTTCCTATCATATCAGACCCTGAAGTTTCGTAGCCACCAAAAAATAATTTACCCTCATCATTTACAGCAATGCTTTGCGCTATGGCATTGTTAGCACCGTCGGTTAACTGATGCTTTTCGCCATTTTTCCAATATACAGCTACCTTTTTGCCAGAAACAGTTTCGTAACCAACGACGTACATATCGGAATTTATAACCATCATATCGTATGCCACAGATTCGCCTGTCGCAGTTAGATTGTACGTATTAGGGTAATTGTCGGAGGGTGATTGTTTCCAATATACAGCTTGGTTTCCTGTTCCCTGATTGGAATACCCGCAGGCATAAACAGTATTGTCGTTTGCGACTGCAATATCTATTGCCAAACTTATATCGCCAAGAGAACCAAGATTGACAACTTCATTGTCTTTCCAATATACCGCCATATAATTTGCACCGTTAAATATGGCTCCTGCAACATAAACTTTTTTAGCGGTAATTTCCGTTTCCGGTGTGTTATCGTCCTTACTACAGGAGATTAAACTCGTCATCAATGTAATAATGACAACAGATTTTAAATAATTCATCTTTTTCATATTATTTGAGTTTTAGTTATTTACTAAACAATTGGCTTTCCGTATCGATACTTTCATAGGTATTGATTTTGAAAAAAAGCTCGCTTCTGTTTACTGTAATTTTAGAACCATCCGAAAGCGAAATAGTAACTTTCGTTCCTGAAATATTCGTAATCACCCCTCGTACAAATTGATTGTTTTTACGATAATAAGCGAGGTCGCCCTTCACGATTTCAAGCGGAACGATTTGGCTCGTTTTTACCTTTGATTTTTCGGGAGAAATCTGTATCCAAAACCCATCTTTTGTATTGTCCAAAAAGGTGGCTTCCTGCCAATAACCGCTTTCTTCGTAAAGTGCTAACACTTTTGTGTTTGGTTTTACATCGTTCAATCCTTCTCGTTTTCCCCGAACAATCGCCCCTGCCGTAGTTTGTGTGCAGGACATTGAGCGGAATAAATTCTTTTCGGTTTCGCCAATGTAATGCCCGATTTGAACGTCGGTAAGTCGCTGTGTTCCGTCTTCTATTTTTACGGATAAATGACTGTATTTCGTTTGGTTTTTATTGAACCATTCGTATTGATTATCGGTTTGATTTTTTTCAATCGGCACCCAACAATACTGAAAATCGTACCCTTGGTTCATTGTCTTTATTTTCATTAAATCATCCATCAAACGCTTCCCGTTTTCATTCAGCACTTTTCGTTCTTTATTCGTAAACAAATCATTGCTGAAAACTTTCAGTAGCTTGTCTTCCGAAGTTTTACTGTCATCGCTGTACATCGTTCTGTGCACATAATCGTACACTTCGTACACATCTCGCAAATACGGACGTTGACTGCTGTATTTTTGGGAATATACCATTGTGGAAATCATCAAAAAGATTAAAAGCAAGTAACGGTTCATACAAAATTTTTTATGTGATGGATGGCTATTTCAGGGAAATGGAATTATAGGTTTCCTGTATTTCTTTCGCTTTTTCCGGCGAATCGGTAAAGGCTTGAAAATTGAAAATTTCATTTCCTTTTAATATCGAGATATTCTGGAAAGTGCCGTCAAAGGTTTCGCCGTTTTTGGACAATTTAATTTTTCCGGAAGCCATTATTGCTGGATATCCAAATTGACTGGAAACGTCCTTTTTGTTTACCTCTGTTATTATAGCTCCCGGCATATTTTTATACCCTTTGATTAGTCCGTCAATGGCATTGTCAAGATTGGGTGTAACCGAATTATCGGTATAGGTCAAAGCAACATTCCCTTTTAAATTGGAAATATTCTGGTCATAAAATCCGGCATTTACAATTTGTGGATTTACAGCTTTTATTTGTTGGGATTTGTTTTCGTTTTTCACAAATGAATATTGCGAATGGTAAGTAATCGTGGTTTTGCCGACGTTTAATTCTTTGGGTGCTTCATTTACATTTTTATGTTCCATTTCTTTTGCTTTGGATTGTTCCACCATTTGGTCCACGACCGATTTTTCTTTGGGTTGATTGTCTTTGCAAGCAGTTATTGCTGTTGCCATTAAACTACTTGCCACAATGCAAATAGGTAAAACTTTTATTTTTAAATTTTTCATTGCTTTCATTTTTAGTAAACTGTATTAATTCGTTGCTTGATTCAGGTATTTCTTTTTATCCAATTCGCCTTCCGGGTATTTTTCTTCGCCAATATTTTTAACACGGGTGTAGGCACTGCCGTGGAGTACTCTTGTCCATTCGCTGTTCATATCATCTCTGTAAAACCGGATGTCGGCTTTGCCTAATTCTATATCCACCGTTGTGCTGTTTCTCCACCGTTTCAGTTGGATAGAATCGATATGAAATGAAAACGAAGTAGGCGAATACCAGGTAACTTTTGAGTCCTCGGTCATCTTTAATTTCGGGAATGATTCTGCCAAAATCTGATTGCAATTCACCACCAATTCTTTGCATAAATTTTCAGCAATCAATTTGTTTATTTTGTCTATATCAATCGGTGGCATTCCCGTCAATTCTTCATAGCCCGGATTGAATTGTTTGTACACATATTTACCACTCTGTTTGGTGTAAACCGCCATTCCATCTACGATAGCTCGGGAGTCAGGCAGTTCTTTGGCAAAACTGGTTTTAGAAACTACTTTTACCTGACGGCGGTGGTAGTAAACCTTTGTACTGCCTTCCCATTCTTCAGTATAGGTTCCGTTACCGATTACTTCAATAGATGTGGCTCCTGTAAATTTTTTAGCTACATCTGCTTTTACGGTGGCAGCACTTACTTGTGCTTGTGCCAAATTTCCCGTCAACAGTAAAATGGCAAAGAGAAATAGAATTTTGAGTGATTTCATATTGCTTGTTTTTTGATTTAATACTGATTAAAAAAGTTGTTGAATATTTTAGTTGCGTTAAGCAAATTTGGAAAAGTGTTATTCGCCGGATAATTATGTCCTAATCCCTTATATACACGTACTTCAAAATACTTGCGACTGTCTGCAATTCCATTTAAAGGTGTAGTAAAGGTTAAACTGTAATGATGCTGACTGCTTGTCTGCTGATAACTATTATTTAAGCCATTGCGCAATAAATGCCAATCAATCAATTGTTGAAATAATGAATTTTGGTATAACGAAGCAGGGGTTCTGGGAAATTGGCTGCTGACTATTTGGAGCGTATCTAAAACACGCTGGTCTTTGGAGCCATAAAATATTATCGTTGGAACAGGTCTTGACGGTTGACTCACATTTGTATTAGGAAGTATAGAAGAAACAATACCAGCCGCAGTAATTTTATCAGCTACTTCCATTACTAATTTAGAACAAAACATTGCACCATTGGAAAATCCGGCTATATAAATTTTGCTTGGGTTATGTAAGTTGTGCTCAACGTCTAAAGAATCTCTGTAACTGTCAACCCATTTGAGCATATCCCTAAAAAACAAAACATCGTTTGCAGGAGTAACGGTACTTCTAACGTTTAACGTGCCATCATTCCATCTGCTTTTTACAGCTTGTTCGTCTAATAAATAATAGCACAAAGAATTAGGTAAAACAAGCAGAAAATTTTCTCGGTCAGCTTCTTCATTCCACTTGGTTTTTTGGAACATTTTTAAACCGTCCTGTCCGGTGCCGTGAAACATAAACACAACTTTAGTTTGCGAATGTGCATTATATCCCTGTGGTGTATAAACAAAAAAACTACGAGGTTTACTATCAGAGTTTATAATGACTTTCTTTAAAAGTGGTTGTGCAACTGATTGAATCTGACTACACTCGGTTTGGGCGAATTGCGTTAACGGAATATTCATCAGTAAACCTATTATATAATATGTATAGACCTTTTTCATTTGAACGTTTCAATACGGATATATGGCAAATGTTAAACTCGTTTTTTCTGTTAAGAGGATGAATTATTTTTCTTTACAAAGGCAATCAACAAACAGATAATTGCTAATGGTAGCGGAACCCAAAAGAAGTCTTTCAGTTCGCTCAAATGACCGGAGCTGTTGCCTACCAAATACATCACAAGTGAAGCTATCAGGCAAAGTACAGCGAGAATTGGGGCTAATTTTTTCATAATTTATTATTTTTTGATGATTGATTTTGTGATTTTTCCGTTTGGAGTAGTGATTTCTATCAAATAATGACCGGCAGAAATTGTTGAAAGATTGATAATTTTCTGTCCTTTCCAGCTTTTCAGAATCTGTCCGGAATCCGAAATCAGCCGTATGCTTTTTATTTCCTGTCTATCTGTGTTAATGTTGAGGATTTCACTTACAGGATTGGGATAGAGTTCTAACTTTACTTGTGCATACTCATTAACACCCACATTAACACCCATAGTAGAAACATCAAATTTGTACAATTCCCGCCCAACGGAAGTTTGGTATCCAGCCTGAAAAAACAATTCATCATTAAACAAGAAAAGATGATTCACTGTAGTTGGTTCATCATAAGTTGATGGGGCGATTTTTATTGTTCCTGCTTCAGTACCATCAGTAACAAAGAGGTGTGAACTTTCACTATCATTTGCTGTGAAGTATAATTTATTATTGTAAACCGTATAATTACTGGGGAAAGAACCTTCATAATTCTGCGTGGTTGTGTTGATGTCTTTTACCATATAAGTTCCAGCTTCCGTTCCGTCGGTAACCCAAAGCTCTTCAGCGTGTATGCCATCGGTCGCCTGAAAATAGACTTTGCCGTTAAATTCTGTAAAACCGCTCGGAGAAGAATTATTATCATCCGGATAGATGTCTTTTACCATATACGTTCCGGCAGTTGTTCCATCTGTTACCCAAAGTTCTTCGTAGTGAACAGGGTCTTGTGCGGCAAAATACATGTTGTTTCCACTTACATAAAAGTGTGATGGATAACTACTATTTGTTCCAGATGCAATGTCCAGAAAGAGTTGTGTTCCAGCCTCGGTACCATCAGTTACCCAGAGTTCATTGCCGTTGATTCCATCGTCTGCTTGAAAGAAAAGAAGTCCGTTAAATTCTGTAAAATATTTGGGATTTGAATCTGAAGTAGCATTGATGTTTTTGAGCATCACAGTTCCGGAGGTACTACCGTCGCTAACCCAAAGTTCTGTTCCATTCGTACCGTCATCAGCAGAAAAGTAAAGTTTGTTGTTATAAACGACAAGCGAACTTACGGAAGCACTTCCGTTTGGATTGATATCTTTTACTCTAGCTGTCCCATTTGCATTACCATTTGACAACCAAAGTTCTTTCCCGATTACACCATCATCAGCAGTAAAAAACAAATGACCATCAAAATTGATAAAATCATCAGGAAAGCTACCTCCTGTCGGGTTAATGTCTTTTACCATATAAGTCCCAGTTTCAGTTCCATTTGAAATCCAAAGTTCCTTACCATTTACGCCATCATCTGCAACAAAATAGACTATATCCGTTCTGTTTAAAAATTTAATAGGATAGCTATCACCTGAAGGATTGATGTCTTTTATCATTTGAGTTCCTGATACGGTTCCATCACTTATCCAAAGTTCATCGCCATTCAGATTATCAGTAGCTCTAAAAACAAAGGAATTATCCAAAAAAGTAAAATCTGACGGACTACTGTCTCCTGCCGGATTAATATCCGCAAATAATTCGGGTGTTTGAGCAAAGACACTCGTGCTTCCCATTACAAGTGTTAGGATAAAAGTTATTGAACAGAGTACTGGTTTTCTCATAATTTCTGAATTTTTTAACTCGTTGTACAAGTTGTTTGATTATGAAAGCAAAACTACTGACAACATTCAGTGTGCTTTTCCCCCTAAAGAGTGAATTTTGATTTATCCGGTGAATTTTCAAATTCACTCTTTGGAGTGATAACAGAAGTATTTGATGTAGATAATTTAGCATCCAGAATTTACAATGCAATGGAAGAAACTTTCACGTATCATTTGCCTTTTAATAATTTCTTGTATCAATTGCTGGGATTTTTTGGGCTACTGTGTTTAATAGGTGCAGTCATTCCTTTTAGTTTTCATTACAGAAGGTCAGAAATCAGCAATCCTATTTTATTATATGGCGGTTTGTTGTTGGTTGGATTGGTCAGCATTATCATTGTGATTGCCAAAGTAAAAAGCAATCGTTCATTGGCTAATGCACATAAAGTAAGATTAACCAATACCGCTTTGGAATTTCCCAAAGGAAAGTCTGATTTGATAATCTTACCGTATGAAGATATTACCGGAACTCAACTTTTTGAAAATAAATTTCGGGGAGATGTTTTAGCAGTAAAATCAATAAATAAAACGACTATTTACATAGATTCAAAAGGGTTTGAATCATCAGATAAATTTCAAAAATTTCAAACGGTACTAAAATCAAAAATTAGTTTTTAACAATTAAAATTTAATGAAATGAAAAATGTAATCTTTATTATGCTGTGCTTATTTTCTATCAACGGTCTATATGCACAAAAAGTAGCTCCCGAAGTTGCAAAAGTTCTAAAATTAAATAATGCCAAAAAGAAACCTGTAGTGGTAGATATTGGAGTTGAATTCGGTAAAAGACGATTAGGATGTAGAGAAATGGGAATTTGTAAAGGTGAAATTATTATTAAGAATAATAATGAACCGGAGCATCAGCTCATTGGATATGGACAGAACAAACTGGCAATTGTCGTTTTAAAATCAAAATTGAGCAAGGAAAAAATAAACGCAAATTTTAGTGGGAAAGAATTTGTGTTGGATGAAGATTTTACTTTTTCCAATGCTATTTCCGAAAAATTTAAAGCGGGTGCTGATTTAAGTGATAAATTGAAATTCAAAAAAGGTTCGCACAAAATTTTAGAATTAGAAAATTATTTTATTATTCTTCAATAAGTAAACAGGTTGGTGTTTCAGAAATACTCGTTTCCAAATCGTATTAAACAACTCAATTCACTAATATGCAAATCGAATTCAAATACAAACTTCCTTATCGTAATCTGTTACCGTTTTTGGTTTTCATAGCTATTGCTCTTTTATTGGTTGGTGGCGGTTATTTAATGAACGATTTTGATACCACAAATCTTCCGAGTAATAGTGGCAAAATGGGTAGAGGAACATCAAGAAATGCTGTGATTGACATAGGAAGTTTAATAGCAATCGTACTTTTTATCACTTTGCTTGTAAATGTTGTGAAGATATTTTTGTCCGGCTTAAACCCAAATAAAATTAGTTTTGAAGAAGAATATTTCATCATTCCGAAAGGAAGAAATGCGGTGCGGAAAATAGATTATGCTGACATCAAACGACCCGTAGAAAGGCAAATACATTATTCTTTGCTTTTAATTCCTAAAAAATCTGAATTCAATCGTTTCCGTATTTATCTCAAAGGTTTTAATACAGATGAAGATTACTATTCGTTTGAAAAAACACTACAAGAATATGTAGAGAAATTACCCGAAGTAAAACCGAAACAAATATGGGAATGAAAAATTTACTATTACTCACGATTATTATTGGTTTAAATGTTACTTCTACCTGTTTTGGACAGCAGGTGTTTGAGCTATTCAGCGCATTGCCCGATTCTGCTGTATTGAATTTGAATAGGGAAGAACGGGAAAAAATCATTCAGATTTCCAAAGACAACAATACTTGGGAAGATGCTGTAAAAGACTTGAACACGAAACAGACCCATTTCGCTTTTGAAAAAGCAAATGTTGAAAATGGCTATTTGAAGATGATTGGGAATTTTGAAGGAAAATGGGAGATGAAAGTTTGGAAAATTACAAGTAACTATTCACTCGTAGGCATTTACAAAGAAACTTGTGGGCCTGTTTGCCATACTGAACAACTGGATTTTTATAGATATGAAAAATCAAAAGGGTTTAAAAATCTAAACTTAATAAACGTATTTCCGGTTCAGAAAATACAGCAATATATTTCCTCAAAACTGTTGCCACCTTATGAACTTGAAACAGACGACAATTTGGGTTATTTGCTGTTTCAGTTTAATAAAGATAGTTCCATCAATGTTTCCTGGAACGAATTTATGGCTGAAAAGTATCGGCTCGAATTAAATTTTCAACTGTATTTTTTGACCGATAATCTTAAAAATGAAACCTATTTTGGAATTAAAGAAAACTAATATGCCGTATCAAATTTGTTTAATCGCCGGACTGATTTTATTTGGCTTGTCCTGCTTTCTATTGTACAGAAATATCACATTTCTAAAAACAAGCGAGCGAGCTACAGGGGAAGTTATAGAACTAAAAAAAATACACCGAAGCACGAGCAAACCGACGTACAAACCGGTTTTTGAATTTGTGACCAAAGAAGGAAAAACCATCATTCATACTTCACTTTCTTCCAGCAATCCGCCTTCTTGGAAATTAGGTGAAAAAGCCATTTATGCCTACAAACCCGATGCTCCCGACAAAGGAAAAATAGTTACCTATTATGGTGTATTTGGCTGGGTGGTAGCCTTGGCTTGCGTGGCATTTCCATTACTGATTATTGGTGGCGGATATTTCATTTCTGATTGGTATTTACAATCACCTATTTCATAAAATGGAAGTTTGGCAAATGCTTGTAATAGGATTATTGTTTTTGATTTTGACACTTTTTTGTCTGAAGAAAACAATCCAATCGTTCAAAAGCAAGAAAACGATTGTAACAAAAATCGTCCTTGTAATAATGACCTTTTTTTTGGGGTTTTTAGCATTTTGTTTCCTTTTTGCCGGTGTCCTTTCGGGTGTTTTTTATACGTTTTTTTCAGAATTATTCGGAGGGATTTTTAAAGCGGATTACTGGAACGAAAATTAGAAATTTAATAAAATCACAACTATGCTGTTAAATCCCATTTTAAAAGAAAAACTATTGATTGATATAAGTTGCGGCTTGTATGTACTTTTTCTTGCTCCGGTTGTAAAAAACATTGTTGAACAAAGCATATACGGCTGGGGTAATGCCAAAGGAGCAGGTATTTTAGCCATTACTCTACTCATTTTCAATGTTTTTGAAATATTTGCCGTTTCGCCATTTATCAGCCAAATCCTGAACGAAATAACAGACAAAAAGATACTGTTTTCAAAACAAACTTCTTTGATTTTGCTGATTGTTATGCATGCAGTGGTAACATTGATTGCTGTAATTTTTGCTTTTCAGTTGCTCGGTTATACGTTTAAAACACAGGCTTTGTTTTTAAGTATTGTTGTTGTTTTTATTTTGGCAAAAGAAGTTTTCTTATTGAAAAATTGCATATCCCAAACGCCTATAATCCTTTTCAATGCAGGCTTTTGCAAATGGGTCATTGCACTGTATTCCTGTTTAATTTTTACTATTTTTCTGGATGGCAACCAAAGCAACCCCTCATCAAATATTTATATGCTTTTTTTGAATATGGTAGCTATGGGACTTTTTTTTGCAGTTTTTTACTATGCTATGCGACTGCCCTACACGTTTTATTCGGTTGTTTATAAAACAAGTTCTTACGACAAACTCATTGGTTTTGTTTCGTTTTTGTTGGTTTTGATTCCGGCAGTTTTAAGGAAAATTTAAACCACATTCCAAAGAATGAATTATAGCTGAAATGATAGTTAGAAATTTATTAAAGAAACTTCAAAAAAAATGGACGACAAAACATTAAATAGAAGTATTTGCTAAAATATTAGCAATCTTCAATTTGAGAAATACGCAGCACATTTTGTAAAAATAAAATTCATTGCTGCCAATTGTGCTATTTACGAAGATGCAGGTGGGAGTAGGGGAGTAAGTTTTGTTGTAAAAAACGAGAAAGGTCAATATGTGGATATTTATCTTATACCAACAAGACACCTATTAAATACTTATAGATTCCTCCTACCTCGAAATGACAATGCGGAGTTTTATTTGTCATTTCGACTGGAGGGAGGAATCTGATTATACTAAAATAGATGTACAACTGTTATTGCTACGGTTTATATCGGAAAAACAAATTACGTTGCTATCCCAAAATACTATTGGAATAAAGAGCTTCGGGAAAATCTTTATTTGGTTTTAGTATTGTTTATGGATGACCGCGAGCCGATATTTTATTTAATACCGTCCATAGTCTGGCGTACACCAGATGAATTGTTTACAGACAGTTCAGGTTATTCCCGTAATAAACCGTCTTGGGGAATCAATATTTCAAAAAATACCATTCCGACACTTGCAGAGAAATATTGGTTCGAAAATATTATGTTAAATAGAAAATCCTGATTGTCTGTCGGAATTTAATGGCATTGATGCATGAGCGTTAAGAAAATGGATGGAGTGTAGCGTTAAAAATGCCTTCTGTCCGAAGCGTAGGCGAAGCCGTAGCAAGTTTAGGCATTTTAGCGGAACGCAATCCATTTTTAGCGAAGGCATCACAGCCTTGATTTTTTGGTTCTTTTGCATCAAGGCAAAAGAAGATATAGACAAATTCGTGAGCGCCAGCATAGAAAAATGCGGAATAAAAGCCTGATAAGGCACATACGCATTTTTTGTATGCCAGCGAACACCACGAAATAAAAATTTTCTTTTCTGTGCGTGGGCAAAAAAAATTAAATGCGGAGGCTGTGCGTTGGCTTTGTGCAGCAAAATTTAATGTATAAGTTTTCAGTTCGACACATTAAAATTTTGCAAGCAAATTGCGTGGGTGAAGCGGCTATTTACACATAATGTCTAATTATAGGACAAAATATTTTCAACAATTCAGTTGAGGTATTTACAACAGTTGGGATTATTTAACATAATATCATTATAGGACGACCGGGCTTTTTAGCCCGGGTATTTTGTCCTATAATTTATATTATGTTAAATAGGTTTATTGCATTCGTCAATTGTTCAATCTATATTGATATAGAATAATTTAGAAATTAGTAGAATCGAAAATATATATGTTTGAAAAAAAAGTCCGATATTAGCCAATTCAAAAATACTAAACTTCACTACATCTAAATATGTACTTATATACAAACTGGGCTGCAACTATACCAATGGCGAACGAAGAGCAAGATTTTGAACCATTCGTTCATTTATTAGCAAGAGTAATGGATGTTATAGGTACAGGAAAAATCTATTTTATCATTGATAATGCTTCTAAAGACAGAACCTTAGAATTGGCTCAAGAATTACAAAAAAAGGATAAACGATTTGAAGTGGTTTGGGCACCACAAAATAAAAATGTGGTTGATGCCTATTTAACGGGCTTTAAGGTTGCTTATGAAAATGGACATGATATTATTATAGAAATGGATGCCGGTTTGAGTCATGATCCAAGAGCCATTCCGATGTATTTACGCGTTTTAAACGAAGGAAATGAAGTGGCGTTCGGCTCTCGTTTCATAAAAGATGGCTCAATGGGCGATTCTCCTTTCCGACGAAGATTCTTAAGTAAAAGTGGAACAATATTAGCTAACTTATTGTTAGGCACTAAGTTATATGATATGACATCAGGCTTTCAAGGCTTTCATAGAGATGTCATCGGCAAGTTGTTACAATATCCTCTCAAATCAAGAGCACATTTTTACCAAACAGAAGTAAAATATCTTTTGCGTAAACATAGAACAGCTGAAGTTCCAATTCATTACCAAGCACCTTCACCAAGAGTTTCTCCATCAGCTATAAAAAATGCAAGAAATACGCTTTTATATTATTTTTGGGAAAGATTAAAAGGCAACACACCTACATTGTAATATTACATAAAAACTTTAATAAATGGCAAATAAATCATTAGTAATCACATCAATAGCTAACGACAAATTAGAAGTTTTACATACGTTTGCAAAATCTTGTACAGAAAAGAACATCAAATTTATAATGATTGGCGATACAAAATCGCCGGAGCAATTTCATATTGATGGATGTGATTTTTGGTCGGTAGATCGACAATTAACCTTGAATTCTGAATTTGCAAAAATTTGTCCAACCAGACATTATGCACGCAAAAATATCGGTTACATTATAGCCATGCAAAATGGAACTGATGAATTGGTTGAAACTGACGACGATAACCTACCTCGTCCGGAATTTTGGGAAGAAACTACAAAAGAAATAAATGCTTATAACATTAAAGATACAGGTTGGATTAATGTATATAAATACTTCAGTAACAAATTTATATGGCCAAGAGGTTTACCTTTAGAAGAACTTCAAAAACAAACACCAAATTTAGATGATTTTTCTGCAGAAATCGTTACTTGCCCGATACAACAAGGACTTGCTGATGAAAATCCGGATGTAGATGCTGTTTTTCGATTAACTTATCCTCTACCTTTAGATTTTGAAAAAATTGGAACGCCTTTGGCTTTAGGTAATAATGCTTGGAGCCCATTTAACAGTCAAAATACGTATTGGTATAAAGAAGCATTTCCGTTGTTGTATTTGCCGGCTTATTGTAGTTTTAGAATGACGGATATTTGGCGCAGTTATGTGGCGCAGCGCATTGCTTGGGCAAATGGCTGGTCAATTCTTTATCACGATGCGACAGTTTGGCAAGAAAGAAATGAGCATAATTTGTTGAAAGATTTTGAGGATGAAATTCCGGGTTATCTAAATAATAGTAAAATTTGCCAAGAATTAGGCAACCTCAATATCAAAGGTGGCAAAGAAAATATGTTAGATGATTTGTTAACTTGCTATGATATGTTGACAGGAAAAGGATTTGTAGGCAAAGAAGAAGATGCATTGGTGCGTGCTTGGTGCAACGATATCAGTAAAGTTTGGTAATTTCAAACTATTTCAAATCAAATAAATTACTTGTGCCGATGGTTCTTTCAACAGTAAATCCTTCGCCGTAAGCTACATTTATTTGTCCGCCGAAAAGTTTCATTTTTGCTTTTACAAAATCTAAGTAATCTTCTCTTGAAATTGGAGTTGTTGGCTCAGTAGAATTTGGGTCGTAAAATTGAGATTTAAAAGCTTTTATTGTTTCTATCTTTTTATCTTCAAAACCGGAAATATCGACAACAAAATCTGGTATCATGTTTTGTTCTTGAATATATCTATAAATAGTTTTTGGTCGCCATTTTTCTTGTTTTTTCCCATCTATTATTGTTTCAATTTTAGATAATCCACTTAAAAATGCAGCTCTGTTTACTAAATCGCCACCTCGTTTGTGGTCAGGATGTCGGTCGTTTTTTGCATTTGCCAAAATTATTTCCGGTTGATATTTACGAATCACTTGAATTATTGGCAATAAGTGTTGTTCATCAATCTCGAAAAAACCATCTCTAAAACCTAAATTTTCTCTAATATGGATGCCTAATATTTCTGACGATTTTGCAGATTCTTGAGCTCGAATTTCTGCTGAACCACGTGTTCCCAATTCGCCTCGTGTTAAATCAACTATGCCGACTTTATAACCCAAATCGATATGTTTCATAATGGTGCCACTACAAGAAAGTTCAGCATCATCAGGATGTGCGGCAAAAACAAGAATATCTAATTTATCCATAAATAATGTAGAAGGAGCAAAAAAAGCTCAATTTTAGTGTTCTAATAAATATCTGATTCCGTTTTTAATTTTCTCGGAATCGGGTTCTGTTGTCGGAATAAAATAATCAACAACAACGCCATCTTTGTCTATCAGATATTTTTGAAAATTCCATTTTGGATGTGTAAGTAGATTTACGCCCGGCGCATTATCACCCAAAAATTTAAAAAGTTCGTGTTGCTCCTCTCCTTTTTTTACGTGGATTTTTTCCATTATAGGAAAGGTAACGCCATAATTTATTTTGCAAAACTCTTCGGCTTTATCTGCAGTGTTTGGCTCCTGTCCGGCAAAATCATTAGATGGAAATCCAATAATTTCAAAATCTTCTTTATTGAATTCTTGATATAGTTTTTCCAACTTATCAAATTGAGGTGTTAAGCCACATTTGGAAGCTGTGTTGACCACTAACAGAACTTTTCCTTTATAATCTGCTAAGTTTACCTCTTTATTTTGAGCGTTTTTGACCTGGAATTGGTGTATCGATTTTTTCATGATCTATAATGTATTTAGTGCCATCTGTATGGTAAATATACTGTAATCGTTGAATATAATTTTCAATTTCTTTGTCTTTTCCTTCGGGTTCATATTTGGCTTTCATATCTAAACTGAAAAACTTTCCTGCAAAATTCCACCAAAATGCTTTCCATCTACTTCTGTAATCTTTTAATAAATCATAAACGGTAATGCCGGTTTCTCTGTTGATGAGTAAAATTAAATATTGACCTTGTTTGCGTGTTAAATTTTTTAATGTCGATTCGAATTCGTTCCTCAGCACTTTTTCACATTCGTTTAAGTAACGTTTTCGCTCTCGATTTGTTTTGCATTTTTTTAAATCTTCTTGGATTTTATTATTTATTCTGGCAGTACGTAACGCATACGGATAAACTTTGCGTAAGTAGCGTTTTTGCCAATCTTCTAAGTTTACTTTTTCCAATTTTGTATCTGAAATAACAATAGGATCAAAGACAATTTGAGGTAAAGTATCACCATCAATTACGGTTTGAGGTAAAATAATTTTGTCTTTTTCCGTTTGACTATATACATTGTCAATACATAGAAAAAACAAACAAAATAAAAGTAATTCGTATTTCATTATATCGCGAACAAATTCAAACTAAATTTATGCCAATTTTCATTTTCTTTTATCTTTTTTTTCTAATAAAAAAAGTTAATTACAGATTCATAAAATTTAGTATTTTAAAGTGCTTTATCTATTTATGATTATTTATGAGATTGATAGTATCATTTATTGTTTGTTTATTTCTAGTACAGTGCAGTAAGCCTGTTGAATCAACATCTGAAGATGAGCAAAAAATCAATTATTATAATCAACAGTTTTTGAACTATTATAAAATTAATTTAGATACAGCAGCACTTTATTTGGATTCTCTTAAAACAATTTCAAACGATTATAAAAATGAATTTGGATTAGCAATTTCTGAATTTGATAATGCTTTGTTAGAACACGTTAAAGGCAATTATAATATTTCCATTAAACATAATGAATTGGCATTGGAAGCATTTGATAAATTAAAAAATGACACTTTAATTGCACGAACAAATAATTCTTTAGGTAGTAATTATTGGCAAAAAAGTGATTTCGACAAATCGTTGCAATATTATTTAACGGCACTTAAAATAAATAAAAAACTTCAATTAAATAATGAAATCGCTATTTGTTACAATTATATTTCAATGTTGTATCAAACGAGATTTCAATTATCATTGGCAGAAGAATATGCGCAAAAAGCTTATCAAGTAGTAAAGAATGAAAAACCAAATGTTCGCTATATTTCCATTTATCATAATCTGGCAAATATTTACGGAATGCAAGCAAAATATAGCGAAGCCATGCAAATGGATAGTATTGGTTTAACATTGTGTAATAGTTTACAAAGCGAATTCAATAAATCTATGTTTTATGATAACCTTGCCAATTGTTATTTCTTTTCTAATTATATAGAACAATCTATTGAATTTCATCATAAAGCAATTGCTATCGACTCCACCTTCAAAAATAAAAAACAACTCAGCGATTCATATTTTAATTTAGGTGCAGTTTATGAAGCAAAAAATGACACGAAACAAGCATTTCAAAACTATAATAGAAGTTTGGTTTTATCAAATGATGCCGGCTATAAAATTGGAATTAAAAATGCATATTCTGCATTAGCTGAATTATATTTCAAAACAAATCAACCGAAAGATGCTTATCTATTTCTCAAAAAAGCAATAGCAATAAAAGATAGCATCATCAATGAAAATACAGAGCATAAAATTGCAGAATTACAAACGCTTTATGATATCAATGAAAAGGAACAAAAAATAGTACAACAGAAATTGCAGATAAGCAATAGAAATAGTTTAATTGCTGCTTTGTTGTTTGTTTTTCTAAGTTCCATTTTAGTGTATTATCTATTATATAACCGATATAAATTCAGAAAAGAAAAAGAACATCAACAAGAATTATTAGAAGAAGAAACAAAGCGTACTAAAGCTATTCTTACTTCTGAAGAAAACGAACGTCAACGGCTTGCGCGTGAACTACATGATGGAGTTGGACAAATGCTCGCTGCTACCAAACTAAATTTGAATAATGTTGACCATTCTAATTTTGCTGTTCAACAAGCTGTTGGTTTGTTAGATGATTCGATTCGAGAAATTAGAAATATTTCTCACAACATGATGCCGGAAGTTTTAGTCAATAAAGGCTTAAAAATTGCGATAGAAAATTTTATAGAAAAATTAAATAAAAATCAAACCTTGACGATTTCTTTTGAATCCAATGGTTTTAAAGAACAATCCATCAATACTACAGAAAAATTAATGTTGTATAGAATTCTTCAAGAAGCTATTCAAAATAGTCTTAAATATGCAAATGCAACAAACATCGACATTCAATTATCTGCTGATGAAAAAGAATTAACTTTATTAGTGCAAGATAATGGCAAGGGTTTTGATATATCAAAGCTGAATGAAAAAGATGGAATCGGTTTAAAAAATATGCAACTGCGAGCAGCCTATTTAAAAGGAAATATTGAAATAGATTCTTCTTCTAATTCTGGAACTACGATTATTGTTGAAATTCCATTATCTTACAAAAAATGAAAATGATTAAAATAATTATTGTAGATGATCACCAAATGTTGATAGATGGGTTGAAAGCAATCCTATCCACACAAAATGATATCGAACTAATTAAATCTTATACCAATGGTTTTTTGTTATTAGAAGAATTAGAACATCATAACCCTGATATTATTTTGACGGATATTAGTATGCCGGAAATTAATGGCATTGAATTGACAAAAAAAATCAAAGAGAAATTTTCAGAAATCAAAATCATTGCGTTGTCTATGTCGAACGAAATTTCTGATATAAATAAGATGTTGGATGTTGGAATTTCCGGTTATGTTTTAAAAAATGTAGGCAATCAAGAATTAATTGATGCAATAAAAAAAGTTGCTCAAGGTAAAATGCATTTTAGCGATGAAGTCACCGAAGAAATGATAAAAAACAAGCATTCTGCTCCAAAAAAAAATACCGAACATCCAAAATTAACTGAACGCGAATTACAAATTTTACAACTTATTGTAGAAGAAAACAGCAATGCAGAAATTGCTCAAAAACTTTTTATTAGCGAACGTACAGTTGAAACACATCGCAAAAATATGATTCGTAAATTCAACACTAAAACTATTGTCGGCTTAATAAAATATGCCATCGACAATCAACTAATTTAATCCGTACTACCACTTAGAATAAATACGCAATTTGGTGTATTCTCATCAGAAATAATTTGCTTTATCTTTGATTAAAATCAAAAATCATACAGCTAATAAAGGAAAGGCAGAACTTTTAATTTCTGCCTTTTATGTTTTAAATTTATCAAGATTAATGAGCAAATTCTGCTAAATATCTTTCGGCATCTAAAGCTGCCATACAGCCTGTTCCTGCTGAAGTAACAGCCTGTCTATAAATTTTATCTTGCACATCACCGGCAGCAAAAACGCCGGGAACTTTCGTTTTTGTTGAACCTGATTGAGTAATAATATAACCGGCTTCATCTAAATCTAACCAATCCTTAAAAATGTCGGAATTGGGTTTATGACCAATTGCTACAAAGAAACCTTCTACTTTTATATCTTTAGTTTCATTCGTTTCTTTATTTTTTACTCTAACCGCTTCCACTTTATTTTCGCCCACAACTTCTTCCGTTTCGCTGTTCCAATACACTATGATATTTTCTTTAGCGATAACTCTATCTTGCATAATTTTAGATGCACGCATTTCACTTCTTCGAACAATCATATGCACTGTCGGGCAAAGATTGGATAAATATAAAGCTTCTTCACAAGCCGTATCGCCAGCACCAACAATGGCAACTTCTTTTCCTTTAAATAAAAAACCATCGCAAACGGCACAAGCTGAAACACCACTTCCGTTCAAATGTTGCTCTGACGGAAGTCCGAGCCATTTTGCTTTTGCACCTGTTGCAATAATTACAGTTTTTGCATGTATTTCTGTTTCTTCATCTATCCATAATTTATGAATATTTCCTGAAAAATCAACTTTAGTAACCACACCAAAACGAACATCTGTGCCAACACGTTCTGCTTGTTTTTGGAAATCATCCATCATTTTCGGTCCCGTAATTGCGTCCGGATAGCCTGGATAATTTTCTACGTCTGTAGTGGTCATCAGCTGTCCGCCGGGCTCGATGCCGGTATATAAAACAGGTTTTAAATTTGCACGTGCAGCATAAATGGCAGCAGTATAACCGGCAGGACCGGCTCCAATAATCAAGCAATTTACGAGTTCAGTCATTTCTATTTTTTTATTTTATTGTTTGAACGAATATACTATAAACCAGCAACATTTTTATTTCGTTTAGGTTTACTCAGATAGTATTAATAGTTTATTATGTATTTCTAAAACTTGGATAATCAAAGGCTCAGATAAATCATTATGAATTACAAAATCAGCTTTTTCTATTTTAATTTCTTCCGGTAATTGTTTGTCTATTCTTGCCAATACTTCTTCCCTACTAATGTTATCGCGTTTTATTATTCGTGAAATTCTTTCTTCTATTGGTGCAAAGACGGTAATAATTTTATCTAATAATTTATAGCTACCGCTTTCAAACATGATAGCTGTTTCATAAATAGTATAAGGTTTATCTTGATGTTGTTGATACCATTTTGCCGTATCATCAAACACAGCAGGATGTACAACTGCATTTAATTGTTGTAATAATTGTTTATCTTGAAATACTTTAGATGCTAAATAAGGTCGATTTAGTTTTCCATTCTCAAAATAAACATCTTCTCCAAAAATTTCTTTTAACGATTGAATGATAGTTGGGTTAGTAACCATTAATTCTTTCGCTCTTTCGTCAGCATAATAAATGGGAATTCCTAATGTAGAGAAAATCTTACAAACTGTAGTTTTGCCACTGCCAATTCCACCGGTTATACCAACTTTCAACATCTATTGAAGGGTTGCTGCAAAATAAAATAAAGCAAGATTAAGATTGAGCCGGTGCAGCATTTAATGGTTTTGATAAATCAGTATTTACAGCAGATTTTTCCATTTTTAAACGCGTTGGACCATCAACTTGAACCATAAATGTTTTATCTTCATCATTCACAGATACAATTTTTCCATGAATACCTGAATTAGTTATTATTCTATCTCCAGCCTTTAATGTATCAATATAATTTTGCGCTTCTTTCGCTTTTTTAGATTGCGGTCTGATTAAAAAGAAATAAAAAACACCAAACATTAATACCATCATAATTATGGTTGAGAAACCACTTCCCGGAGCTGATGCAGTTGATTGTAATAATACCAATAAATTCATCTTACTATATTTTTTTGCAAAATTACTATTTTTTTTACTCGACTTCAGCATTTATCCATAAAACAAATTATTCCATCTAATTGTATAACTTTAAAGTTACATTGCGTTCATATTTTTATTAAAAGATACTAAATTTTCAAATTATGGATTTTCTAAAAAATCTTTCAATCTCTTCTAAAAATCAGGGTTCTTCAACCGGATTTGAATGGTTTACTACTTCTGCATTATTGACTTCTATTTCACCTGTTGATGGTCAACGAATAGCAGATGTCCAAATTACAGACAAACAAAATTATGAGCAAATTATTACAAAAGCTTCTGAGGCGTTTTTAGTATGGAGAAAAATTCCGGCTCCAAAACGCGGAGATATCATTCGTCAAATGGGAAATGCATTTAGAACGAAAAAAGAGGATTTAGGAAAATTAGTTTCTTGGGAAATGGGAAAAAGTTTACAAGAAGGAATGGGCGAAATTCAAGAAATTATAGATGTCTGCGATTTTGCAGTCGGTTTATCACGGCAATTGTATGGGTTAACCATGCATTCCGAACGACCAAATCACCGAATGTATGAACAGTGGCATCCATTAGGGATTGTTGGCATTATTACAGCATTTAACTTTCCGGCTGCCGTTTGGGGTTGGAATGCTGCTTTAGCATTAGTTTGTGGAAATGTTTGTGTTTGGAAAGGTTCTGAGAAAACTCCATTAACAGCTATTGCCTGTCAAAAAATAATTGGAGAAGTTATTAAATACAACAAACTTCCTGAAGGAATTTCATGTTTAATTTCCGGAGATAAAGAAGTTGGATATTGGATAACACAAGATACTCGAATTCCTTTAGTGTCTGCAACCGGTTCTACCCGAATGGGAAAAGAAATCGGGAAAGTCGTAGCCGCAAGACTAGGTAGAAGTTTGTTAGAATTAGGTGGCAATAATGCCATTATAGTAACACCTTCCGCCGACCTAAAATTGGCTGTTATAGGTGCTGTTTTTGGAGCAACCGGAACTACAGGACAACGTTGTACTACTACTAGAAGAATTATCGTACATCAATCTATTTATGAGCAATTTAAGAAAGATTTAATTAATTCCTATCAACAACTTGTAGTGGGAAATCCATTAGAAAATGGCGTACATGTAGGACCACTTATTGATAATCAGGCAGTTAATTTATATAAAGATGCCTTAATTCAAATAAAAAAGGAAAAAGGAATATTTATAGTAGAAGGTGAAGTATTATCAATAAAAAATTATGAATCAGGATTTTATGTTAAACCTTGTATTGTCGAAGCACATCGAGGAATGAAAATTACACAAACAGAAACATTTGTACCAATTTTATACCTTTTAAAATATGATCATTTAGAAGAAGCTATTGAAATTCAGAATTCAGTTCCACAAGGTCTATCATCAGCCATTATGACAACCAACATGAAAGAGATGGAGTTATTTCTTTCCGTTGCTGGCTCAGATTGTGGTATAGCCAACGTTAATATGGGCACATCCGGAGCCGAAATTGGTGGTGCTTTTGGTGGAGAAAAAGAAACCGGCGGCGGCAGAGAATCCGGTTCTGATGCTTGGAAAGCCTATATGAGAAGACAAACTTGTTCCATTAATTTCGGGAATGATATGCCACTGGCACAAGGAATTAAGTTTGATTTGTAATTTTTTTAATCTTCTATATATTGATTTTCATAGCAATAATAATTTTGTAATAACATAGAAATTCTGTACCTTTGCAAATCAAAAAATTAGTTAGAAAAATTAAGACGAAAAAAGATGACAACAACACAAAAACAAGACATTTTTAAGGAATTTGGTGGAGTAGCTACAAACACAGGTTCTGTAGAATCACAAGTAGCCATGATTTCTCATAGAATTACCCACATTTCTAATCACTTAAAAACAAACAGAAAAGACTTCTCTTCTACTCGTTCTTTATATAAATTAGTTGGTCAAAGAAAACAATTGTTGAAATATTTGGCTCACAAAGATATATTAAGATATAGAGCGCTTATCGAAAAACTCGGATTGCGTAAGTAATTCTGACCTTAAACTTAGCGAGGCAATAGCCTCGCTTTTCTTTTAATACCTAAACATATATTATAATGCAATTTAACATACATACGCAAACTGTAGATATTGGAAATGGCAGAACCGCAACTATCGAAACTGGAAAATTAGCTCGTCAAGCTGACGGTTCAGTTGTCGTTCGTGTAGGCAACTGCATGATTTTGGCAACCGCTGTTGCTTCAGAAGAACCTAAAGAAGGCATTGATTTCTTTCCTTTAACTGTTGAATATCAAGAAAAATTTGCAGCTGCAGGAAGAATTCCTGGAAGCTTTCATCGTAGAGAAGGAAGAGCTAGTGATTACGAAATTTTGATTTGCCGAATTGTAGATAGAGCCATTCGTCCAATGTTTGCAGATAATTTTGTAAACGATACTCAAGTTTTATTATACTTAATTTCTGCCGATGAAAACGTAGAACCGGATTCTTTAGTTGGTTTGGCTGCTTCAGCTGCATTAAGTATTTCTTCTATTCCTTTCGAAGGTCCGATTTCTGAAGTTAGAGTTACTAAAATTGGCGAACAATTCGTAGTAAACCCAACTCCAAAAGAAGCAGAATCAGCAACATTAAATATCATTTTGGCTGGAACAATAGATAATATCTTAATGGTAGAAGGCGAAGCACAAGAAGCCAGCGAAGCAGATTTAGTAAATGCTATTAAAGCAGGACACGAAATCATTATTAAACAATGCCAAGCACAAATTGAATTACAACAAAAATGTGGCAAGGCAAAAGTTGAAGTGCCAACACCTGAAGAAGATGAAACATTAAAACAAAAAGTAAAAGACTTTGCAGAAGCAAGAATTCAAGCAATTGCTAAATCAGCTACCGGAAAACACGAACGTAAAGCTGCATTTAAACAAATAAAAGAAGATTTCTTAGCTACTATTTCGGAAGAAGAATTAGAAACATTCAATAAAACTTTGTTCAGTAAATACTATTCTAAACTAGAAAAAACTACCATTCGAAATGTAGTATTGACTGATAAAATACGATTGGATGGTCGTAAAACAGATGAAATTCGTCCGTTAAATATGGAAGTTGATGTATTACCAACTCCACATGGTTCTGCATTATTTACTCGTGGTGAAACCCAATCTCTAACAACTGTTACGTTGGGTTCTAAAACTAGCGAACAAATGATAGATAAGGCGGAAGAACTAACGTATAATAAATTTATTCTACACTATAATTTCCCTCCATTTTCAACAGGTGAAGTTAAAATGTTGCGCGGAACTTCTCGTAGAGAAGTTGGTCACGGAAATTTGGCGATGCGTTCATTAAAACAAATTATGCCAAAAGATGATGAAAATCCATATACAGTTCGTGTTGTTTCTGATATTTTAGAATCGAATGGTTCTTCTTCTATGGCAACAGTTTGTGCCGGTTCATTAGCATTAATGGATGCCGGAATTCCTTTTAAGAAACACGTTTCCGGTATTGCAATGGGCATGATTTCTGAAGAAGGCAAATATGCAATTCTATCTGATATTTTAGGTGATGAAGATCATTTAGGTGATATGGATTTTAAAGTAACCGGAACCAAAGATGGTATTTGCGGTGTTCAAATGGACTTAAAAATCGACGGACTTTCTTATGAAGTGTTGGCGGAAGCATTAGAGCAAGCTCGCAAAGGACGTTTACATATTTTATCTGCGATGGAAGCATGTATTCCTGCTTATCGTCCGGATTTAAAACCTCAAACACCAAGAGCTGAAAGTATTAATATACCAAAAGAATTAATTGGAGCAGTAATCGGACCTGGTGGTAAAATTATTCAAGATATTCAAGAAAAAACCAATACAGAAATAACGATAGAAGAAGTAAAAGAGAAAGGCATTGGCATCGTAACGGTTTTATCCAACAATAAAGAAAATATGTTGGCTGCTTGGAAACGCATTAAAGCCATAGTTGCCGTTCCGGAAGTCGGTCAGGTTTATGAAGCGGAAGTAAAATCTATAATGCCTTATGGCGCATTTGTAGAATTTATGCCGGGCAAACAAGGTTTGCTACACATTTCAGAAATTGACCATAAACGTTTGGAAAATATGGATGGAATTTTCAAAGAAGGTGATACTGTTTCCGTTAAATTAGTAGAAATTGATAACAAAACCGGTAAATTCAAATTGAGCAGAAAGGCAATTCTTCCTAAAGAATAAAAGAATAAGAATGTCACATTTTTATAAAGTCGGCTTTATTGCCGACTTTTTTTATTTCTACCTTAGAGTATAAATTAGATTGTTTTTTTGTAACATTTTTTTAACAATTACGTATATACTAATGAACTATAATGTGCTTATGATATTTTTTACATTAAAATCTCTTCGATTTTTATTTAAAGGTGATGTTGATGCTTGTATTTTTCGAGTATTAATCAATGTATTTAAATCAAATTTCGTTTTATCAAATCAGAAGCAAATCTTAGTTTTTTCTCAGAATTATAGAATTCTGAATAGTGATCTTGTAAGAAAAATAAATAAACATTCTAAAATATAAATTCTAAAGACACATGAAACAACTAAAAATTACAACTAAGATTACTTCAAGAGACAGCTACTCGATTGATAAGTATTTAACGGAAATATCTAAACTGCCAATGCTTTCGGAAGAAGAAGAAGTAGAAGTAGCAAAAAAAATCCGCAATGGCGATACAGCTGCTATGGAAAAATTAATAAATGCGAATTTGCGATTCGTAGTTTCTGTAGCTAAACAATATCAAAACCAAGGTTTGTCGCTCAATGATTTAATTAATGAAGGAAATGTTGGTTTAATAAAAGCAGCAACTAAATTCGATGAAACAAAAGGATTTAAGTTTATTTCTTATGCAGTTTGGTGGATTCGTCAATCTATTTTGCAAGCATTGATAGAACAACCTCGTGTTGTTCGATTGCCGATGAACAAAGCAACCATTTATAATAAAATTCAACGCACCATTGTAGAATTTGAACAAAATAATCAACGTGAGCCTTCAAACGAAGAATTAGCTGAATTGTTGGAGATGAAAGCTGATGAATTAGCAATACTTAGGGCAACACTTACTTTTCATTTGTCAATAGATACACCAATTGGCGATGATGATGAAACCACCAGTTTAGATTTAATGAGTGATACTTCTATTGCCACACCAGACAGCGTTTTGATTGATGAATCTCTACACGACGAATTGGAACATGCATTAGAATCGTTAACTGAAAGAGAAGCAGAAATTGTTCGTTTTTATTTTGGTATTAATGAATTTAATCAATCCTATAGCTTAGATGAAATTGGTGTAAAAATGAACTTAACGCGCGAGCGTGTTCGACAAGTAAAAGATAAAGCCATTCGTAAAATGCGCCGATTTGCCATCACCAAAGAACTAAAATCTTATTTGAATTAAGAAAATTCATTAAAAATGATCAACTATATTTCAGGGATGAGCAAGAAAATGTAGTAATGAAATAATATAGTGTTGGGTGATAGACTATGGACTATGGACTTTCAGCATTTTTATCTTACTACTCAATACTTAATACCTGATACTCGACTAATAACTAATAACTAATAACTATTCACTAATCACTATAATTACTATTCGTTCAATATTTCTATCTTTGTAGAAATGAAAACACCCATCATTGCACCTTCCGTTTTGTCAGCAAATTTTGCCAACCTGCAAGCTGATTTCGAAATGCTCAACAATAGCGTTGCCGACTACATACATATCGATGTGATGGATGGCGTTTTTGTTCCGAATATTTCTTTTGGCTTACCTGTCATAAAAGCGATGCGCAAACTCAGCACTAAAACATTTGATGTGCATTTAATGATTGTAGAACCGGACAAATATATCGAAGCGTTTAAAGATGCCGGAGCCGATATTCTTTCCGTTCATATTGAAGCATGCACACATTTACATCGCTCCGTTCAAAAGATAAAAAGCGTTGGAATGAAAGCCGGCGTTGCTATCAATCCGCATACATCTATTTCTTTATTAGAAGATATTATTGCAGATATTGATATTGTTTGCGTGATGAGTGTAAATCCGGGTTTTGGCGGTCAATCTTTTATAGAAAATACTTATGAAAAAATTCTTCGTTTAAAAAATTTGATAGAACGAAAAAACTCGAATGCGTTAATAGAAATTGATGGCGGCGTTACACTACAAAATGCTAAAAAATTAATCGACCATCATGCTGATGTATTAGTTGCCGGCAATACAGTTTTCAGTTCTTCAAATCCTATCGAAACTATTCAGCAATTAAAATCTATATAACGTTTTAATGCTTGTTCATATTCATCAAAAAATAAAAATATAACTTCGTATCTTTCGTTTATTGTATGATGAAGAGAAACATTCTTACCACACTCCTATTTTTTTTCTGCTTTACTTTATATGCACAAATTTCTGTCGTGATTAAAGGCAAGGTTTCAGATGAAAACGGACAAGCAATTCCAAATGTTTCTATTATTCAATCAGGCACAAACAATGCTACAATTTCCAATCAAAAAGGATATTATACTTTAGAAGTTGAATTTTCGGATTCTTGTGTTTTAGAGTTTAGAAATATTTCTTACGCAACTCAATTCTCTACTTTTTATATAACTAATAAAACAAGAATTTTTAAAGATGTAACACTTCAATTAAATGAAAATAAAATTGAAAATGTGGACATCACAGCAACTCGACAGAATGATGCAACTTCTACTATCAAAGCCAAAGATGTAGAATATTTTCCAAGTCCGACTAATGATGTTGGAGCTGTAGTAAAAACATTAGGACAAGGCGTTCAATCTAACAACGAACTTTCTGGACAATACAATGTGCGCGGTGGAAACTACGATGAAAATTTAGTGTATGTAAATGATTTTGAAATTTATCGTCCGTTTTTAATTTCGAGTGGACAACAAGAAGGTTTGAGTTTTACCAATTTAGATTTAACCGATAAACTATCTTTTTCCGGCGGTGGATTTGAAGCCAAATACGGCGATAAAATGTCTTCGGTTTTAGATATAAAATATAAATCGCCTACAGAATTTCATGGCTCTGTAATGGCAAGTATTTTAGGCGTAAATGCACATGTAGAAGGCGCTGCTTATGCCAAGAAAGATTCATTTAAAACCTTGCCTAAGTTTACGTATTTGGTTGGATTGCGTTATAAATCGAATGCCTATTTGTTAGGAAGTTTAGATAAAAAAGGCGAATATATTCCCAACAATTTCGACATTCAAACAGATTTTCATTTCAAACCTTCTTTAAAACACGACATTGAGATTTTAGCCAATCATTCGTATAATGTCTATAATTTTATTCCTGTTGAAGAAGAAACTCGAACAGGTACATTCAACCAATTGATTCGCTTTTTAGTAGATTATGAAGGCAACGAAAAAGATAAATTTCAAAATACGATGGTTGGTGTGGCATATAAATTTTTGCCTAATACCAAATTGAGTTTAAAGTTTATGTCGTCGTTTTGGAAGATGCGCGAAAGCGAAGCATTTAACATCACCGGATATTATTCTTTAGATGAAATCGACATCGATCCATCGAGTGATAATTTTGGAAATGTAAAAGAAAATTTAGGTATTGGTGCTTTCCAAGATTGGGCACGAAATAAATTAGATGCCATTGTTGCCAACTTTTCTCATCATGGAAAATATACTATAAACGACAAACATTTATTGGAATGGGGCGCAACATTTCAATACGAACAAATTAAAGATGAACTTAGTGAATGGCAACGCTTGGATTCTGCCGGTTATTCTATTCCTTATTCCGGATCAAGTATTGTGTTTCCTTATCGATTAGCTTCGACAAATGAACTACAATCATTTAGAACACATGGTTATTTTCAAGATACTTGGAATAAACAATTAAAAGATTCTTCAACAATTTCTATAGTAAGTGGCATTCGATATAATTTTTGGAATGTGAATAAAGAATTTTTGGTTAGTCCGCGAATTCAAATTTTTTATCATCCAAATTTAAAAAGTGATGTTACTTTCCGACTTACCGGCGGTATGTATGTTCAACCACCATTTTATCGTGATATTCGCCGATTTGATGGCACCATCAACAGAAACGTAAAAGCACAACAATCTTATCATATTGTTTTAGGTGCTGATTATAATTTCAATATCAAAAAACGTCCTTTTAAATTAACGACAGAAGTTTATTATAAAAATCTCCGACATGTAAATCCTTATGAAATTGAAGATGTACGTATTCGCTATTTTGCTGATAATAATGCAAAAGGTTATGCCACAGGTGTTGATGTACGTTTGTTTGGTGAGATGATTAAAGGCGTTGATTCTTGGATTACTTTATCTTATTTGAATACGAAGGTGGATATTTTAGATGATTATTATGTGCAATACAAAAACAAAGATGGAGTAATTATAACGCCAAGTGTTACCGACCAAGTAGCTGTTGATTCTTCCATTGTGCATCCGGGTTATATTCGTCGCCCTACAGACCAATCTTTTTTTATGAGTTTTTATTTTCAAGATTATATCGAAAAAAATAAACGATTTAAAGTACACTTAAATTTAGTAGTTGGAACAGGTTTGCCTTTTGGTCCGCCCGACCATCAACGTTATAAAGATGTTTTTAAAATGCCACCATACAGAAGATTGGATATTGGATTTTCTGCATTATTATTAAACGGCGAAAAACGTGGATTAAAGAAACCAAATAGTTTTGGAAGTAAATTTGAAAATATTTGGGCAAGCTTTGAAGTGTTTAATATTTTAGGCATTCGCAACACACTTTCTTATCGCTGGATAAAAGATTACCAAAATAATTTATGGGCAATTCCAAACTACTTAACTACACGAAGATTCAATGTGAAGTTGAATATTACTTGGTAGTTTTTTAGTAGAAAGTAATGAGATATGAGATACCTGTCGAGGGCGAATACTGCATCTTGACCTTGCTGAGATTGGCAAAAAAAAGGCTGACGAATGTCAACCTTTTTTCTATCTCATTTCAAGCATCTCTACGCTATAATTTCTACTCTAATTTCCCAACGCTTTTGCTTTATCCAACATATTCATGCTGGCATAAACTTTCTTTAAATTTGCTTTGTAATCTGCATTTGTTGGATCGATTTCGTAAGCTTTTTCTAAATATGGTAATGCCTTTTTGAAGATTTCATCGCGTTTTGCTTTCAAAGCATCAGATTTCGCACCGGTTGGATCATCTTTATAATCGATAGCATTCATTTGTTTATGATATTGCACACCTTCGTTGAAATATAAAACACCTAAGTTGAAATAAGCATCGCCAAAAGTTGGATTTACTTTAATAGCATTTTCATAATTCGCAATGGCTTTATCTCTATCGCCATTTTTATCATATAGTGCTGCCAAGTTGAATAATATAGAAGAATTATTTGGGTCATTCTTAACGGCTTCTTCAAATTTAGCAATAGATGCAGAAAGGTCGCCGGCATCTAAAGATGCATTTAACTCATAAATTTGTAAGTTTTTACTTGTTGGATATTTTTTCAAACCTTCAGCAACTATTTTCTTCACGGCATCCGGTTGTTTCTTTTGCTCATACAATTGTACTAAAGTTTCATAGATAGCAACATTATCATAATTCAAATCTGCAGCTTTTTGTAAATAATTGATAGCATCATCAATTAAATTGGCATTTGCTGCTGCAATTCCCGCTGCAAAAATATTATTCGTATCGATAGACGCTTTATATCCTTTGTCAAACAAATATTGGTCAACATCTTGGCTGGCTTTAAAATGCTTGAAAGCATCGTCGTATTTTTTTGCATTAAAACGCTCAAAGCCAACATTGAAAAGATAGCTGTACATCATTTCTAAACTTGGATAAATCTTCTTTTGTTTTTTAGGATTTAATTCTAATTCGGCTGCTTTAAGATAGGCATCTTTGGCATCGAATAAGCAATTCGGATTTTGAGCATAAAAAACTTTGCCTTCGTAAATTGCTTTATACACATCGCCTTTCGTTTGCCAAGCATCTGAACGCTGTTGTATTTCCGGACTTGCTAATGCCTCATCAATTTCTTTTTTAGCATCTAAAGTTTTTCCTTCTTGTAAGGAAATTTGTGCACTAGTAATTTTTACTTTTTGAGCAAAAGTAGGATGCATCAAAAAACTAATACTTAATAGTGCTAATAGGAATTTAAAATTTCTCATATTAATCGTCATTTTTGTGTTCGTTATTGTTATTTTCCAAAGTATCATCTGAAGATGATTGCTCATTATTATTTTCAATATTTTCTATATCAGTTGTAACTTGTTCTTCTTGTTCTTCTTGTTCTTCTTCTTCGTGTTCAATTTTAGAAACCGCAGCAATAGAATCGCCGTCTTTTAATTTAATCAAGCTGACACCTTGCGTGTTTCTTCCCATTGTTCGTAAAGAACTTAAACTAATTCGTATTGCCAATCCTGATTTATTGATAATCATTAAATCGTTTTCATCAGTTACAGAATTAATGGCAATCATATTGCCGGTTTTTTCGGTAACATTTAAAGATATAACACCTTTCCCACCTCTTGACGTCAATCTGTAATCTTCTAAAGCCGAACGTTTTCCATAACCATTTTCTGAAACGACCATAATATCATCTTTGGTTTCGGAAGTAGTATCTGCACAAACCATGCCAATCAATTCATCATCGTTTCCTCTAAGTGTAATACCTCGCACACCGGAACCGGTTCTACCGATTGCACGCGTATCTTCTTCATTAAAACGAACGGCATATCCTTTTTTAGAACCTAAAATAATTTCGCATTTTCCGTTTGTTAATGCAGCCGTTACCAACTCATCTCCTTCTCTTACAGTAATTGCATTAACACCATTTGAACGCGGACGAGAATATTCTCTTACAGATGTTTTCTTCACAGTTCCTTTTTTGGTTGCCATCACGATAAAATGCGAATCCAAAAATTCTTCATCTTTTAAATCTTTCAAGTTGATGAATGCTTTTATTTTATCGTCTTGCGCAATATTGATGACATTTTGAATTGGTCTTCCTTTCGATGTTTTATTACCTTCAGGAATTTCATAAACTTTTAGCCAATAACATTTTCCTTGTTCGGTAAATAGCAACAAATAATTATGTGTTGAAGCAATAAATAAATGTTCAATAAAATCTTCATCACGAGTTTTCCCACCTTTAGAGCCTTTTCCGCCTCTATTTTGTGTTTTATATTCATCTAAAGATGTTCGTTTCACATAGCCTAAATGAGAAATCGTTACGACCATTTCTTCTTCGGCAATCATATCTTCATAAGAAATATCATCGCCATACAATACAATTTCTGAACGGCGTTCATCGCCATATTTCTTCTTGATATCACTTAATTCTTCTTTGATGATATCAAAGCGTAAACTTTCGTTAGCAAGAATTTCTTTTAATCGAGCAATTAAATCAGAAACTTCTTTATGCTCGGCTCTAATCTTGTCGATTTCAAGACCAGTCAATCGTTGTAACGTCAATGCTAATACGGCTTTTGCTTGGATTTCCGTCATACCAAAGTTAGATATCAAGCCTTCTTTTGCCGCTTCAGGATTTTTTGAAGAGCGAATGAGTTGGATAACTTCATCTAAAGCATCTAAAGCAATTAAATAGCCTTCTAATATATGTAAACGTTCTTCTGCTTTGCGTAACTCAAATTGCGTTCTACGCGTAACCACTTCTAAGCGAAACTCTACAAAATATTGAATCATTTCTTTTAAATTCAACAATTGTGGACGTCCTTTTACTAAAGCAATATTGTTTACTCCAAAGCTGGTTTGTAAAGGTGTATGTTGATATAGGTTATTTAGAATAACATTTGGAATAGCATCACGTTTTAAATCAAACACTACGCGTAAACCATCTCTATCCGATTCATCTCTGATTTCTGAAATACCATCTATTTTTTTCTCATTTACCAATTCAGATGCGCGCGTGGTAATCATCTTAGGTTGCACTTGATAAGGTACTTCTGAGATGATAATTTGAGTTCTTCCTTCTTTATTTTCTTCAATTCTTGCTCTACCGCGAACACGAATTTTCCCTCTTCCTGTTCTAAATGCATCTTTCACACCTTCGTAACCATAAATCAATCCGCCTGTTGGAAAGTCAGGGGCTTTCACAAATTTGATTAACTCGTCAATAGTGATGTCTTTGTTTTCTATATAAGCAATAATGCCATCTATTACTTCTGAAAGATTGTGTGGCAACATATTGGTAGCCATACCAACGGCAATTCCTGAAGCACCGTTTACTAAAAGTTGCGGAATTTTTGTTGGCAACACGGTTGGTTCTTCTAAAGAGTCGTCGAAATTTAATTGAAAATCGACTGTTTCTTTGTCTAAATCTTCCAACATTTCTTCAGCAATTTTTTTCAAGCGCGCTTCTGTATAACGCATAGCCGCCGGAGAATCGCCGTCGATTGAACCAAAGTTACCTTGTCCGTCAATAAGTGTATAACGCAAGGACCAAGGCTGCGCCATACGCACCATAGTATCATACACAGAACTATCGCCATGTGGATGATATTTACCTAATACTTCCCCAACTATACGAGCGGACTTTTTATAAGGCTTGTTGGACGTCATGCCCAACTCGTTCATTCCAAATAATACGCGTCTGTGAACCGGCTTTAAACCATCACGTACATCAGGTAAAGCACGTGATACAATTACCGACATCGAGTAATCGATGTAGGCAGATTTCATTTCATCTTCAATGTTAATTGGGATAATATTTCCGTGGTTTCTTTCTTTTAATTCTTCTGACATTTAATGCTTTATTTTTGCAACACGAAGATACGATTTATGCTTGTTTTATTGGCGCAAAATATGTGTTAAATATCCACAAATGCGCATATTTATGTTCGATATTTTGCATAGAAATTAGCAACATTTTTTTTGTTTAATCCAGATATAAAAATGACTTTTAAATCTTGAAAGGATTCCACTTTTTAGCCTAAATTATTTTACCTTTGAATAAAAATATGGATATGGGAAATGAAGAACAACAAATTAATAGAGATACTTCTGTAAATATACAGCCTATAGCAATTAGATTTGGTTTAATTGCTTCTTTTGTGTCGATTTTATCTTCTTTAATGTTGTATTTCTTTAATTTGGAATACAATGGATTTTGGAAATGGCTACCTACAATCTTAATCTTAGCCATTATTATTATCACACAAAAACAAGTTGTTCAATTAAATGCTCCTTATCAATTTAGTTTTGGAGAATTATTTAAGTTTGGATTTGTCATTGCATTAATTTCTGCTATTGCACTTTTACTTTATTTTATTCTTTATTCTAACTTTATAATGCCCGATTTTATAGACAAAATAATGGAAGTAAGTAGAAAGCAATTAGAAGAAAAAGGAATGAGTGAAGAACAAATTGAAAGTGCTTTAGAAATGTCAAAAAAATTTATGTCGCCAACTTTAATGATGGTAATGAGCTTTATTAGTAGTTTAATAATGGGCAGTTTGACTGCATTAATTGGTGCCGGAATTTTCAAGAATAAGAAGCAATAATTTTATTAAAGATGCATCAAATTCCTACTCTACTTCCGACACATTTTTCTGAATATGAATTAATCGATTCCGGCAATTTCGAGAAATTAGAACGCTTCGGAAAATATTGCACTATTCGTCCGGAGCCGCAAGCAATTTGGAATAAACAACTTCCGGAAAATGAATGGAAAAGTAGAGCTGATGTTAAATTTGAAAGCTTGTCTTCATCATCAGGAAAATGGAATTTCTTAAAAAAAATGCCGGAAAATTGGCAAATTCATTATAGCCATAATTCATTAAAACTTTGTTTTAATTTGGCATTGACAAAGTTCAAACATGTCGGCATTTTTCCGGAGCAAAGTGTGAATTGGGATTTTATCTTTCAACAAACAAAAAAAATAAAACATCAAGTAGAACAACCAAAAGTGTTGAATTTATTTGCATACACAGGCGGTGCAAGTTTGGCTGCCAATGCTGCAGGTGCCGAAACTTATCAAGTTGATTCTATAAAACAAGTAGTGAGTTGGGCAAGCCGCAATATGGAATCTTCTCAACAAAAAGATATTCGTTGGGTGGTAGAAGATGCTGTAAAATTTGTAAAACGAGAAAGAAAACGCGGAAGAAAATACAATGGTATTATTTTAGATCCACCGGCTTACGGACATGGTGCAAATGGCGAAAAATGGAAATTGGAAGATCAACTTAACGAAATGATTTTTGATACACTTTCTTTGTTAGATGAGCAACATAATTTTTATATTTTAAATACGTATTCTTTAGGTTTTTCCTCTTTAATTATTGAAAATATCATAAAAGATAATTTACAAAAAACAAAATTAAACACTGTTCAACCTGAATATGGAGAATTGTATATTCCATCTTCTACTCAACAAAAATTACCTTTAGGTGTGTATTGCAGGTTTTAGAATTCTATAAATAGACAGAAGCTTGTCCTAAAACAAGCTTCCGAAATAAAACATAAAAACCCTATGTATGTGAGATATAGGTTATAACGGAAGTAAGCTTATTTTGGTATGTAAAAATGTGTTAAACTTTTCTTGAAAAGGTTAATTATCAGTTTTAAAATTTTTTACTACTTCAATAAAATATTTGGCTTTTTCAAAATCGACATCCGGATAAACGCCATGTCCTAAATTGCAAATATATTTTTGACTTCCGAATGCTTGTAACATTTTTTCTGTTTCCTTTTTTATGTTTGATTTATCGGCATACAATACACAAGGATCGAGGTTGCCTTGCAAAGTTTTTGTTGGTGCTTCACTCCTCGCCTTTTGTGGTTCTATTGTCCAATCTAATCCGATTACAGAACAATTAGTTTCATTAAATTCATTTAAAATATAATGCGCATCTTTAGCAAATAAAATTACTGGAACATCTTTTATTGCATCACAAATTTGTTGCATATAAGGCAAAGCAAATTCTAGGTATTGTGCTTTGCTCAACACGCCAGCCCAGCTATCAAACACTTGAACAATATCAGCACCACATTTAATTTGTTCTTGTAAATAAGCAATTGTACTGCTTGTGATTTTTTGCAAAAGTTGATGTGCTAATTCCGGATTGGTGTATAGCATTTTCTTTGCATTAGAAAACGTTTTGCTGCCTTTACCTTCTATCATATAAGAAAATATTGTCCAAGGAGCACCGGCAAATCCTATCAATGGAACACGATTGTTTAATGCATTTTTCGTCAGCTTTATCGAATCAAAAACATAATGTAATTGGGCCACAACATCTATAGAAAGTTTATCGACATCTTGTTGTGATTTTATAGTTTCCGGAAAAAATGGTCCTTTGCTTTCTATCATCTCATAATTTAAACCCATCGCTTCAGGTATAACTAAAATATCTGAAAAAATGATAGCTGCATCAACATCTAAAATATCAACAGGCTGCAAGGTAACTTCACAAATTAATTCCGGATTTTTTACTAATTCTTTAAAACCTGCAACGTTATTGCGTACATATCTGTATTCAGGCAAAATTCTTCCGGCTTGTCGCATTAACCAAACCGGAATTCTTTCTGTGTTTTCTCCTCTTGCAGCTTTTAAGATTAAGTCATTTTTCAACATAATGGGCAAAATTACAAAATCTTAGTGCTAAAATTTGCCTATTTTTAAGGCAAGAAAAGAATTTACAGTTTAATATTTTTTTAGTGAACATTTGTAACCATGAGCCAAGCGATAGAAATAAATAATCCAACAGTTTCCAAGATAATGCCGCGTGTGGTGGATATAAAGAATGCCAAAATTATGCACCACAATCATTTAGTTTTAGATAATGTAAAATTTGAAGTGCGCAAAGGCGATTTTGTTTATTTAATTGGAAGAACAGGAAGTGGAAAAAGTAGCTTATTAAAAACATTGTACGGCGATTTGGAATTTAATAATGGCGATGCTGATGTTTGTGGCTATAATTTGAAAACTTTAAAACGATCTGACGTATGTAATTTACGTAGAAGATTGGGCATCGTGTTTCAAGATTTTCAGTTGTTAAATGATAGAAATGTGTATGATAATTTAGCGTTTGTTTTGCATGCTATTGGTTGGAACGATAAACAAAAAATAAAATCTACAATTGAAGAATCATTAGAACGAGTGCGTTTGGCAGACAAAATAAAAAAAATGCCCAACCAACTTTCCGGTGGTGAACAACAACGCGTTACCATTGCTCGAGCCTTATTGAATGATCCGGAATTAATTTTAGCTGATGAACCCACCGGAAATTTAGACCCGGAAACAACGGATGAAATTATGAGTTTGTTTTATCAAATTTATAAAGACACACAAACGCCTATGATTTTTGCTACGCACAATTATCAATTATTAGAAAAATATCCTGGAATTATTTATATGTGCGGTTACAACTCTATTAGTAGAGATGATTCGCATGTGCGCCAATAAAATCAGCCGTTTCCTAACGCTTTTGCTAAATCGTTGAGTTGACTTCGCCACAATTCTTTAGCACTTGCTACATCTTCTTTATATGCAAAATCCGTAACCGTTAATATCGTTTCTTTGGTGATGTCGGTTACTTTTATTTTATATTCAAAATAAGCTTTGTCATCTTCTTCATCTTCCCAGCGCAACTTAATATGTACATCTTCTTCGTAGTTCAATACTTCTGCTACTTGTTCATCGCCATTCCATTCAAACGTAAAAATTTCACCATTTGGATCTAAGTCCACATAATCGGCAAACCATTGTACTAAACCGGAAGGTGTGGTTAAAAAATTGTACAAGATTGTGGGTGAAGATTTGAATGTACGTTCTACAGTAAATGGAATTTTGTTGGCCATAATTAAAATTATTTCACAAATTAAACAAAATATTGAATTTTACAACTTTTACAATGTTTTTTTTAAAAATAAGGAAAACCGTAGAAACAATATTATAAAAACTCTGCAACTAAAAAGAAACTGCCGCAAATTAATATTAAATCGTTGGCTTCAAATTTTGTTTTTGCAAATTCCAATGCAACTTTAGAATGCTTGAAAGCATTGCCATTTAATTGATGTTGTTGAGCTTTATCCTTTAATATTTCTGCATCTAATTTTCTTGGTGTATTGGGTTCTGTAAAATAATAAAATGCTTCTTTAGGTAATAAACTCAACACTTTTTCTATGTCTTTATCTTTTACCACACCAAAAATAATATGCAAATGATTGTATGATTCACGTTCTAATTGTTGTTTTATTTTTGCAATGCCATCTTCATTATGGCCGACATCAACAATTACTCTCGGATTTTTTTGAATAGTTTGCCAACGACCTTGTAGATTGGTATTTTGTTTTACTTTTGAAAAACCCAATTGAATCGCCTTTTCTTTTATAGGTAAAAGTTGTTGTTCATTTAAGATAAAAATAGCAGCCAAGCATGTCCTAATATTTTCAACTTGATAAGCAAAATTCAAATCACAGCAAATATTTTCTTGCTTCTGATTTACATGCGCATCTAGCATTATATAATTTTGAGTGTACGCTGTTTTGATATTATGAACTATATCTTCTGCAAAAAAGATAGGTGCATTTTTTTCCTTTGCGTTTTGTTGAAATAATGCTTGGATTTCTTCTTGTTTTCTGCCAATTAAAACAGGAATTTTTTCTTTGATGATGCCGGCTTTTTCTGCTGCAATTTCGCTTAATGTATTTCCTAAAATATTTTGATGATCGTAGCTGATGTTGGTAATGATAGAAAGCAAAGGTGTGATGACATTTGTTGAATCTAAGCGACCGCCTAAACCAGTTTCGATAATGGCAATATCCACTTTTTTCTTAGCAAAATATTGAAATGCCATTGCCACAGTAATCTCAAAAAAAGAAGGTTTTATAGTATCAATTTGTGCTTGTATTTTTTTTGTGAATTGTACTACAAATTTTTCAGAACAAGGTTTTCCGTTTATTTTAATGCGCTCTCTAAAATCTTTTAAATGAGGAGATGTATATAAGCCGGTTTTGTAACCTGCTTCTTGCAATACCGAAGCTAATATATGTGCTACAGAGCCTTTTCCATTGGTGCCTGCAATATGAATGGTTTTAATTTTTGAGTGAGGATTTTTTAGAGCTGCACACAATTCAATGGTATTCGTTAAATCCTTTTTATATGCAATTTCTCCATCTCGAGAAAACATAGGCAATTTATTGTATAAAAAATCAAGCGTTTCTGCGTAGTTCATTTATATAGAAAGAGAAAAGAGAGTTTATTGTGTAGAGAAACCGAATTTGTAGGTTATTGTTCCCACTTGTTCTTCCACTGCATTCGGATTGGCACTGAATTTTGTACGCATTGCGCCATCTTCAGCAATTTGAATTAAATATGGGTCGGTGGTGGTGCTTCCTTTTTGTTGATATTTGGCATAGATAACTTTTCCACTTCTATCTACTTTTATCATGACCACCACTTTACCTGTTTTCTGGCTATCATCTTTTATCATGTAAGGATTCCATGTTCTTCCGGCTAAGTTGTAACCTGCACTATTGCCGGTTCCGTTTGGACTACCGCCAGGCATTCCATTCGGAGAACCTGAGTTTCCGCCCGGATTTCCATTGCCTGCACCGTTTCCGGGACCATTTCCTTGAGCATTGCCTGTTCCATTTCCGGCGCCATTGCCAGTTGAATTTTTTCCTTTAGTCCAAGCAGAAGCCATTTGATCTTTTATTTTTTTCTCTTCAGCTTCTCTTGCTAAGCGTTCTTGTTCAGCTTTTTTTACTGCTTCGGCGATACGTTGTTGCTCTAATAAAGCTTGTTGTTGTTTAATGGCTTCTTGCTTTTTTATATTGGCAATGGCAACCGCTTGTGCATCTTCTGCTGTCATAACAGTATTACTTGGCGTTGCCGGAGCAGCTGTTGTTTTAGAAGGATGTGGTGTTGGCGGCGTTGGCGTAATATCTGCAGAAGCTGTTTGTGTGGAAGATGAACCACCTGCTTCGCGTAGATAATCGTCACCGAGCCCGGTTTCGTTATCTCCGAAATCTACAATTACACCATCTATTTTATCTTGTATAACCGGATGTGGCAAATAAGCAAAAAATAAGATTAGAAATAAGATAGTTAATGTAGCCGTTGTTATTGCCAACGATTGTTGATTGGATTTGCTTTGTTGTATTTGAATGGCTTGGTTCATTCAGTATATTTTGATATCGTGCGACAAAAATCTTATTTTATTTTTTAATTTAAAGATAAAAATACACACGTATGTTTATTTAACTCAAAATATGTACCAATTATTATCTTAAAAAAAGTTAGCCACCAATACCTTATCTATTTTTTCGATTAATTCTTCCGGTGTTAAGGCGTCTTTTTCTAAAATAAATTTGGTGATTAAGTTATTTGGAACTTCTTCTATATGATTGAAAACAACTTCAACATTTTCTGGAGCATTTTTCCAAATTCCATCACCTGATTTTTCTTCTTTTCCAATAAATGAACCTACAACCGATTGAGGAAAGTATTTTTTATTTAATATTTTTCGACTATCTGCCAATACAAACACAGGAATATTGTAGGTTTTCGCTGCAGCAGCTACAACATGAGCGCCGGAATTAGTTATAAAAGTTTCATGCATGATGATATCACATCCAATTAAAACTATGTCAATTTCTGATAAGAATTTCCCAAGTCCTGCATCATCAATAACTTTGAGCTGAACGCCTTTTGATGCCAGTATTTTTGCTTGTTTTTTACCGAATTTCTCCTCTAATGAAATCAATTGTATAATATTGAATTTCATTTGATTGACATTCAATAATTCAATTAAAGATTGAATATTAATATCATTTCCGTGTAATAGAATAGTTTTATTATTGAAATCAAAATTTTCTTTGGTTATAACGGCTGTTTTCCTATCTACATTCTTCCATCTTTCATGAAAAACTTCCAACATTTCTTTAATGACAATTGGTTGATTTTCCGGATCAATTTTTAAAAGAAAGTGATTGATATAATGATTAACGGATGTAATATTTGGTTTCTCTGTAATAACGGTTCTTAATCCAGTCAGCATTTCTCGAACTGAATTTGAAATCTTATTATCAGAAATTAACGAAATAAGTTTATTTGCTGTTTTTAGGGCATTTTGGAAAGCTCTGGCACTTTCCATAATCGGATTATTTGTTATTTTCTTTAAAATGCTCATTATCTCACAATATAGTTTTAAAACAGTTTATAAACAATTTAAAACAAGAAACAGTTGTTGGTTAATTTATTTCTTCCATTTAATTCCACAACCTAAACTTGGAGTTTGTTGTTCACTAATTGGGTGATTATTCAACAAATTATCCAATGCATTTTTAATATCTTTTCCATCAGAAATACTATCATTTTTTGGTCTGGAATCATCTAATTGACCGCGATACACACACTTTAAATCCTTATCAAAAATACTAAAATCAGGTGTGCATGCTGCAAAATAGGCTTTGGCAATATCTTGTGTTTCGTCATACAGATATGGAAAAGGATAATGTTGTTCTTTGGCTGTTAATTTCATTAAATCAGGTGCATCGTCCGGATAATTCTCGACATCATTTGAGCTGATGGCAACAAATGCAATACCTCTCGGAATATAATGATTAGCCAATTGTACTAATTGCCGGTTGACGTGTTTCACGTACGGACAATGGTTGCAAATAAACATAACAACCGTTGCTTTCTCGCCTTTGAGTTCATTTAACGAAAGCATCTTATCGGAAACTGTATCTAATAAAGTAAAACTTGGTGCCGGAAATCCTAATGGAATTTGTGTGGTTTCAGTTGCTGCCATATCAATAATTTTTAATGTATTTTCTAATGCAATTTATTTTCGTTTATACACTTTTGCAAACATAGCATTTTTTGGTCTCAAGGTAACCAATGGATCTAATTCCGGAATGAAATCATCGTTAATTTCTATCCTGAATTTTTGTAAAATCATTATCAATGCAATTTGCATTTCTTGAATGGCAAAATTATTACCTATGCATAATCTTGGTCCGCCACCGAATGGAAAATAAGCATATTTATGTTGGTCCTTATAATGTTCAAAAGAAAAACGTTCTGGTAAAAAATGATTTGGATTTTCCCAAATTTGTTCATCGTGATGCACCACATAAATCGGCATAATGACATTTGTTTCTTCAGGAATTTCATAACCATTTATTACATCTTTTTCAATGGTTTTTCTTCCAACAATCCAAGCTGGCGGGAAACAGCGCATAGATTCATCTATAACTTGTTTGAGATAATGCAAAGAGCGAATGTTTTGCGATGTTGGAGTTGCACCTTCTAATTTTTCATCAATTTCTGCATATAATAAATCTCGTTTATCTTTATTTTGTGAAAGAAGATAAAGTGTCCACGATAATGCAATTTGTGTGGTTTCGTGTCCGGCAATAAAAATCGTTAAAATCTCATCTCGAAGTTGTCGTTTGCTCATTCCCTTTCCTGTTTCTTCATCTCGTGCATCCATCAACATAGAAAGTAAATCTTCATGTTGTTCTTTTTTATTTAATCGTCTATCAATTACTCCAAAGAAAACATCATCCATAGCTTTTAAGACAGCTTGTTCTTTTTTTCGGTGTGGAGTTTGAATCCAATTTGGTAATCGTATAGGATTATTTACTCTGTCAATTATATATTCGTTGCCTTTGGAAACCAGATTATAAATCTCGTTCGTGGTGTTTTCTACTTCGTTATAAAACAAGGTGGAGTTGACGACATCTAACGTAATTTTATATAGAATTTCTGATAAGTTTATCGACTTATTCGTATCCGCATTTTTCTCTAAAACATCTACACCTTTTTGAATTTGTGTCCGCATATTCTGAAACATCAACTGTAATTTTTCTTTATGAAATGCCGGTTGTGCCATTCTTCGTTGACGTTTCCAAAATTCGCCTTCGCTGGTAAGTAAGCCATTTCCGAGAAAAACTTTTATCGAATCATACGCAAAACTTTTGGTGTAATTTTTATTATTATCTACCAAAATATATTTTACCCATTCAGGTTGTGTAACAACTATTATTTTTTTGCCGGGAATTCTTAACCGATAAATATTTCCAATCGTTTTTCGGTTCTCCATAAAAAAATTAATTTTCGCATCTCGAAGCTGGAGTAAATTTCCGAATAGTAGATTGGAAGTCTTCGGATGTGGTAATGATGAAAATTTTTTAATTACTGACATCTTGATTTTATTTCTATTTTTGAAGTTACTCTTTGTTTTTAAAAATTGAGTAAACAAAAGATGAAAAAAATAGTTAGCATATTCTTTAAGTGGCTTAAACGCATTATCATAGCTTTTTTTATATTAAGTATTCTTTCTACAATCTTATTTCGATTTATTCCGGTGCCGATTACACCACTAATGTTGATACGTTGCGTAGAACAAATTGCTGATGGTAAAATGCCGAAAATTGATAAAGATTGGAAGCCTATCGATAAAATATCTTCTAATATGGTCTTGGCTGTTATAGCTTCAGAAGATCAAAAATTTGAAGAACATTTTGGATTTGATATTGATGCGATTGAAAAAGCAATGAAGCAAAATGCTAAACTTCAAAAAAGAGGCAAACCTATAAAAGGTGGAAGCACTATTAGTCAACAATGTGCCAAGAATGTTTTTCTATTTCCGCAACGAAGTTGGATTAGAAAAGGATTTGAAGTCTATTTTACTTTTTTGATTGAAGTTTTTTGGAGTAAAGAACGTATTATGGAAGTTTATTTGAATGTAATTGAAACCGGAGATGGCATTTATGGTGCTCAAGCTGCAGCGCGCAATTTTTTTAATAAAGATGCGATAAAATTAACACCATCAGAAGCAGCTACTATTGCTGCGGTATTGCCCAATCCGAGAAGATGGAGTGCTAAAAATCCTTCAACATATATCTTAAAAAGAAAACGTTGGATAATGCGTCAAATGTCGCATTTAAATGGAAGCGTTGATTTATAATTTAATTATTTCGAAAAACCAACGTTGTAAATATATTCTATATAAATTGTACTTTTGTTGCCTATCTAGTAAATGACATTTCTCGACGGAAGAATATATTATATACGATTAGTTACGCATCTGCGATTTATTTATATTCATTGCATTTCGCATTTTACTATTAGACGTTTTTTTATTGGTTTATTGTATTTTTTTACGGTTCTACTTGTAAGTATTTTGAATATTACAACAAGAATTATCGACGAAATTATATTTCCAAATTATCGCCACATCAACATCAAACATCCGGTTTTTATTATTAGTAATCCAAGAAGTGGAACTACATTTTTGCATAGGTTAATGTGTTTAGATGAAGAAAAATTCGTTTACAATCTTTTATATCATACAACATTTCCATCGATAACATTATATAGGATTATCCAGTTTTTTAGTTTCATAGATAATAAAATTGGGAAACCTTTAAATGGAATTGTTGAATGGATAAATAACAAAATGTTTAATGGCTGGGATGAAATTCATAAAACAGGATTTAATAAATCGGAAGAAGATGAAGGCATGCATTTTATTTCTGGCATTTCTGCAAGTGTTGGCTTAGTTACTCCTTTTTTGAATGAGTTTAAAGAATTTTATATTCCTGATAAATTAGACGAAAGAACTCGGAATCGGATAAAAAAATATTATAAGAGTACCATTCAACGTTGGATGTATGCACTTGGAAGTGATAAAGTTTTTTTATCTAAAACAGTGATGAGTTCGGGAAGATTGGAAATGTTGCGTGAAATATTTCCTGATGTAAAGATTGTTTTCTTGATTCGAAATCCATATCAGGCTATTCCATCATTTACTTCTATGTTTGCCGAACCTTGGAAAGCCTTGCATCCTGATATTCCTGAAAATTCAGCCTATTACAGAGAATGGGGCGAATTAGGAATTTCTTACTATAAATATTTTAATGAGGAAAAGAAGAAATTCAAAGAAGAAAATTTAATTACTGTTCCTTATGCGGATTTAGTTTCCCATCCAAAACAAACTGTTCTTAATATTTACAATCAACTTCAATTAAACACAACACCTGAATTTTTAGAACGTTTAGAAGAAGCAACATCTACAGCTCGAAAATATAAAAGCACACACAGTTATTCGTTAGAAACTTATGGTTTCGAAAAAGAATATATCTACAACGAATTAAAATTTATTTTTGATGAATTTGGTTTTGAGCAATAAAATCTTATCGCACAACTTTAATAATTAATTCTTTCAGCAAATCAGCATTCGTGTTGTTGTTTGTGGCATACAAACCTTTTGCTTTTGCATCGTATTCGCAAAGTATTTGCAATATTTCCATTGTTTTTTGTTGAGAATAAAACTGTGTGCCTTTACTAACATCAGGTGGAAGCCAACCGATGGCTGCAGTTGTTGTTTTTACATCTTTCAATAAATGCAAAACAAGTAACTTACTAAAAAAATTATACATATATGCCAATACCTGAATAATATTGCCGGCTTTTGGATTGTGCTCAAAGTATAAAGCAATTTTCATGGCTTTAGAAAAATCTCTTCGTGTAATGGCATTATTGAATTCTGTTACATTGTATTCTTTAGAAATGCCGATATATTTTTCAATTAATTCTGCAGTAATTTCTGAGGAATCGGCAAGCATTACTGATAGCTTATCAACTTCATTGGCTATGCGCGATAAATCATTTCCTAAATTTTCTGCCATCAATTTGGCTACATCATTTTTTATATTTAATGATTTACTTTTTACATATCCTGAAATCCAATTGGGCAAAGCATCATCTGCAATTTTCTTGGAGTCGAAAAACAAAGTATGTTTTTCTATTACTTTTGATATTTTAGTTCGCTTGTCTAAGGGTTTATTTTTATGAGCAAAAACTAAAATCGTAGAGCTAATCGGGTTTGCAAAATATTTTTCGAATAAGCCAAAATTTTCTGCTGTAAAATATTGTGCTTCCCGAACTACAACAACTCTTCTTTCGGCAAAAGTTGGATATTGTTTTGCATCATTTAAAACACTAACAACATCGGCATCTTTTCCGTAAAACAAAGAATAATTAAAATCTTTTTCGTGTGGCGCTAAAGCATTATCCGAAATATAATTTTCAATTAAGTCAATATAATAAGGTTCTTCGCCACATAAAAAATAAACAGGAGCAAATTTATTTGCTTGTAAATCTTTCCAAATAGAATCAATTGTTACAGCCAAAAGAAAAAAAATTAGAAGTACAAAATACGATTATATACTATTTCAAAAAAATAGAAAAATATAAATTCTTCAACAAAAAGGAAGAAATAGTAAACAAAAAAATCAACCTTTCAAGAAATCGGTAATATCTTTTTTCATTTTTTGGGCAATGGCATTAGCAGTTTGTTCTGTAGAACTTTCGGCATAAATCCGAATGATTGGTTCTGTATTTGAGCCACGCAAATGCACCCAATCTTCGTCGATGTCGATGCGCAAACCATCAATAGTAATTTGTGGATATTGCTTGAATTTTTCTTGGATAAATTGAATGATTTTTTCTAAATCCATTCCTTCTTCCAATTGAATCTTATTTTTAGAAATTACATAGTTTGGATATTGCGTTCTGAGTGCGTGCACACTTTTTTTTGTTTTTGCCCAATGCGTTAAAAATAAGGCAATTCCAACTAATGCATCTCTTCCATAATGCAATTCAGGTAAAATAATTCCACCATTTCCTTCTCCACCAATAACGGCGTTGGTTTCTTTCATTTTCTCAACCACGTTGACTTCGCCAACTGCAGAAGCCGAATATTCTACGTTATGTTTAATGCTAATATCTTTTAGTGCTTTCGTTGATGATAAATTAGAAACTGTATTTCCTTTTTTATGTTGCAGGATAAAATCTGCAACAGCAACTAAAGTATATTCTTCGCCAAATGGCATTCCTTTTTCGTCAATCAAAGCTAATCTATCTACGTCGGGATCAACGGCAATGCCAATATCTGCTTTTTGTTGTTTTACTTCTGATGCTAAGGATGACAGATGTTCCGGAAGTGGTTCCGGATTGTGCGCAAATTTTCCGGTTGGTTCGCAGTTTAATTCGTGAATTATTTCAACGCCTAATTTTTTCAATAATTTAGGAACAGCGATGCCACCAACACTATTCACAGCATCAACAACTACTTTAATATTCTTTGCTTTTATGGCTTCTATATCAATATATGGAAGTTCTAAAATTTTTTGAATATGATAATCTAAATAATCTTTTTGTGTTTTAACACCTAATTTCTCTACTTCAACAAATTCAAATTTTCCGGCAGCTTTTTTTAATACATCTTGACCAATTTTTGCAGAAATAAATTCTCCTTTATTATTCAACAACTTTAAAGCATTCCATTGTTTCGGATTATGTGATGCAGTAATAATAATTCCTCCATCAGCTTCTTCAGCAACAACAGCCATTTCTACTGTTGGTGTGGTGGCTAAACCTATATCTACTACATGAATACCAATGCTTAATAAATTTCCAATTACAATGTGGTGCACCATATCACCCGAAAGTCGAGCATCTCTACCAACAACAATTTTTTTTGCTGATTCCGATTTAGATTTTAAGATAGAACCGAATGCCAAAGTAAATTTAGCGATATCAATCGGTGTTAATCCATCTCCTGACTTACCACCTATTGTACCACGAATACCGGAAATTGATTTTATTAAAGACAAAGTAAAATAAATTTAGAGAGGCAAAAGTAGCTAACTCAGCACTAAATAAGTCGAATAAGATAGTAACACTTGTTAAAATAATATTCCGATAAGATTAAGGTAGAAAAAGGATAATCTACTTTGAGTTCTCAAATCAGTTAACGTGTTGCAACTGTTGATTTTACACTAAACCACTGATAAACACCAAATAAGCCGAAAACATAGATTAAATCGCCTATCCAAGTAATTTTATTAAACGGAATTGCTAATGTGTAACATTCAATTAAGCCTTTAATATTGTGTGCATACATATTTCCAAGCAACCAAACACCGAAGTTAGTGAGTACGAAAAACAAGATAGATGATAAGATTGAATACAATGCTGTTTGAGAAAAATTAATGCCATCTTTTTGTAAAAATCGACCTAAAACAAAAATTAAAAGCAATGCTCCATAAGTAAAGAATAATGTGCCATGCAGAATATTGAAATTATTTAAAAATGATAATACAACATCAGAAATAAATAAACAAACTATAGGCAACAATACTGCATATTTTTCATCTTTTAACTTTGAGCCTGCAAATAATGCTACTGCAATAACCGGCGTAAAGTTGTATATAAATAGTTGGTTCGAAATGACTCTAAAAATCAAAACGGCAATAATTAAAATAGTTGCTAACCAGAAATTATATTTTTGAGAAGAATTTTTCATGCAACAAATATACGAAATGTAGCTATAATATTCAATGAGATTTTTTAATTATTTCTCAGGGAATGTGCCTAAATGTGTAGAGAATTTTCCTAATTTTCTTTCTTCAAAATATTTTCGTAAGGCAAATGCCGAAGATGTAAATGCCAATTCGTTCCAAGGAATTTCTGATTCATCGAATAAGGCAGATTCAATACTTTCTTCGCCATTGCGTATAATGCCATCAGTTAATCGTGCTAAAAAATGAATATATACTTGGTTGGCTTGTGGTAAATTATAAACCACAAATACTTTTTCAATTTCGATTTTTGTGCCTGCTTCTTCCCACGTTTCTCTTATCGCACCATCTTCTACTTTTTCAAAATCTTCGAGATAACCGGCAGGCAAATTCCAAAATCCTTTTCTTGGCTCTATTGCTCTTCTACATAATAATACTTTGTTTTCCCAAACACATAAAGCACCTGCAACAATTTTGGGATTGGTATAATGAATCGTTGAGCAATATTCGCACACATAACGCTCACGACCTTCCGCATATTTTTTTATAACTTTTTCACCACAATTGGAGCAATATTTTTGTAAATAAGACATATTATTTTTCAAAAATAAATGTTTTTACAGAATTGGGATCGTTGGCATTTCTATCTTCATAATCTGCTGTTTGCCATTTAATAAAACCTTTGATAGAGCTTGCTTCTGCAATCGCTGTTGGGTCGTTAATTTGCAATAGTTTTAAACCAAGATTAATATATGCTTTTCCATTATTTCCATAAGCATAAAATGGCATTCCGGGTTTCCAATTCTTAAAAAATAAATCAGCATTATACGTGCAAATGCCTGTTGAAGGTTGATACATATATCTCGTTATGGCAATATTTAATGATAACATGTGAGGCGTTTCCAATCGTTTGCGCAATAATCCACCTTCCTCTTTTGGAAGATGAATTTCAAGTTTATTAATTAAAGGTATGCCAATATTATATCCACTTGCTCCTTTGAGTTTTACATTATAAAATGCTTTTTGTTCTCTATAGATTTCATTTGGATCAATGTTAGGACGAGAAGTAAATGGTTTGAACCAACGATAATATTGTTTGAGAGAATTGCTTGTAACTAATACATTATCATTGTATCCTATAACTTGATAGGCAACTGTAAAATTATAGTCGAACCATTCGTTGTCGCCCGGCGTAAAATTCAAACATTCCGGCGAATCGCAATCGGCACCAAGGCTAATCGTTAAATCGAATTGGAAAGAATCATTTTCAATTTTCAATTTCTGTACATCAATAATTAAATCGGATAGTTTATCAGCTTTTCCGGTGCCCATAATTTTTCCATCTTCTGAATTTCTAACATATAAATCAAATCCATTTAAGACAACAAAAGCATGTTGATTCTTTTTAAATCCTTCAGGTAATTTTCCTTTTACAGTAATTATTTTGGTGGTTGATGTCGCTTCTCTTCCACGCACTATTGCTTGGATTTCAGAAGAAAAACTTCGGATTTTATTCGATTTTAGATACGTGAAATAAGTTGTATAATCCAAGATATCTCCACCTAATCCTGTTGCAGCTGAATGATTAAATACTGCTTTTACATGGTCATCTTGATGCATAATGCTTTGAATCCAATCGCCCATTCTATTTACTCGATGATTGTATGTCCAAATATGATAAAATCCTTGCCATAATAAAGTTGCATTGCCACTTGAGAATGAATCTGATTGATATTTTATTTTGGCAACTAAAGGAATATTTTTATTCGAGTTTGGTGTTCTTGTATAAATAATACTAATGTTACACCATATAATGTATAGTCCAAATAAAAACAGCAAGATTAAAAGAATGTAGCGTTTTTTCACGTATTGCTATTTAAACAAAAATAGACAATATTTTTTAGTATGTAAAATGTATGTTCAAAAAAACTAAGATGAGTAATGCTTGATTAGACTTCATCAAAAAATAAAAACCCGAATTACTTCGTATGAAATAATTCGGGTAAGGAAGTTTGTAAGCTTAATTTATTTTTTTTTATTTAATTACATGTTAAAGTAAACACTGTTTGGAATAATGCCTACTTTCAAGGTATCTATTGCTGTTGCATTAGAATTATATCGAATAATTTTTCCGGCTTCATTGAAATTGCCTGCATCTAATGCCCAAATATTGTCAGTATAAGGATGTACTTCTAATCCATAAAAATAACTGTTAATTATAGGTGTTGCCGGTAAAGTTGTAGCTGTATAATTTATTGAATAAACATGATTATCTACACAAACATAAAGTGTACTTCCATCTCCTGTTGCCGCCAAATTATCAACGCTACTAAAATCAGCAGTTACCGGCAATAATTCAATTTCTCTATCTACACTTTCTAAAGCAGGATTAATACGAACTAATTTCGCAGCAGATTGTCTGTCCGGAGTATAGGTTGGCGCAGGATAGGTTACATAACCTTTGCAAAGTACCCAAATATATCCTTGTGCATCACGTACAAATTCTGTTGGATTATCTCCTACTGTAATTGTATTCGAAACAGCATCTGTTGAAGTATTTATCACACTAATTGTATTTGCCGTACCAAAACCACCACTATTAGCCACCAAAACTTTTCCATTAGAAGCTATCATTTCTTCTGGTCCATTTCCAACAGAAATAGTTTTATCTATATTAAAAGTATTAAGGTTTAAGACTAATACAGTTCCTGTAAAACTTCCATTTGTTATATATGCTTTATTATTATTGATGCCTAAAGCAAAACGCGGATAATCTGTTCCGGTTGTTACTTCTGCTAAATGCTTAAATGTACGAACATCAACAATGCTTACTTTTTGTGAATTGTTTACGCAAATAATTCCAAGATTTCCAACTTTAGTAAATGATTGTACGATATCGCCTAACACTTGTCCGTTATTAGAACTTTCAAAAATATTATTGCTTACTTCATTCGTTGGAGAAATGTAAGAAATGCTTCCGTTGTTTTTTGTAAATCCACCTTCATTAACAACAAACGCAGAGCCGTTTTCTGCATATGCATCTGATTTGTCGGTTTCTTCTTTTTGACAAGCAACAAGTACGCTAAATGTTAGCAATAATAATCCTAATTTTTTTTTCATTTTAATTGATTTTGATTTTTTGAATAATGATATATAATTGAAATTGCATAATGACGTAATGGTTGTGCATACGAGCGAATTGATTCATAAGCTGTATTGGTTATATTATTTATTTTAAATAAAAATTGAAGTGTATGTTGGTGTTGAATTGTTGCCTTAAAGTTGATATATACATCTAATAAATGATATGGTTTAAGTGCATAGATTTCTATATTTTCTTCATCAGTATAACGTTTAGACATGGTTGTATAATTAGCACCAATGCCAATATATTTTTGTTCAATATAAAAATTGATTTTCAGTGCATGTTGTGGATTATAACGTAAAAAATTTCCATTAATCGAATTGTTAGTTTCGTCTTTTAAAATTAATGCACGATTGAAATCGTAAATGATATTGTATGAAAACAAGAAATTTTGTGCTTGTTTTATACTTTGTTGAAGGTTAAAAGTTGCGCCATAAAGCTGAGTGGTTTTTATATTTTTTGGCGACCAGAGCGCACCATAACTCGGAATCCAAATAATATTATTGTTTATTTTTGAATAGTAAACATCAACACCGAAAGCCAATTTATTTTCCCATATTTTTTCTTGTCTTTTTCTTGATGAAGTAAAAATTCCTGTTTGTTCCATGTTTGCCGTCCAACCTGTTTCTGGTGCAAGATTTGGATTTCCACCAGGTATCCAATATCTATCATTCATATCCGGAAAATGATATTTATCGGCATAAGTAAATTGTACAGTATAATTTATTTTTTTGCCTGTATTAAATGCTGCACTTACGTAAAGTTGCGGTCGCAAATACTTAAATGAAGCAATTGGTTGATTAATTTCAAAAGCAGTTTTAAAAAAACGATATTGCCAATTTAATTCAGCATAAACATTGCCTGTATGTTCAATAATTTTTTTTCCATATTCTTTTACACTGGCAACATTCAAATTATAGGTATAGCCGGTTTTCAAAGTAAGATGATATGCGAAAGAATCTGAATAATTTAATGCGTTAGAAAATCTATTAGAAATATATTTTGAATCAATAAACAAAAAAGTATCTGTTGGCAAACGCTTATCTGTATATTTCATATAATCGTATGCATGAGAAAATGAGAAATCCAAAATATTTTCTTTGAATTGTTTTTTATAATTCAAGAAAGATTTTACCGATGCATCTTTTTGATATTTGCTGCTTACTTCATTCGTGCCCATAATAGATGGAATTTCTTTATCCTTCTTGATGTACCAATTTCCGAATGAAAGTTGTTGTTGTTTTTTTAATTGGATATAAATCGAATTAATAGCACTCCAAGCATTAAGTTGATTATGTTTTATAGTATCTATTGGATGAGAAAATTTATAAACATCGAGATATGGATAATTCAATTTTCCAGCTTGTTGGATAAGTGAAGAATGCCATTGAACTTTATTATTTCCAGTTCTTATTCCTAAATTATTTTCAAACGATGAAAAATTTTTGAAATTACTTCTATAATAAACATCCAATTTATTTTCAAAATCCGGATTGGATTGAATAGATAAATTTCCACCAAAATTGCTGGTATTCTTATCTAAAATAATAGCATCTTTTCCATTTAATAAAGCAGGAATCAAAGATAAATCTGCACCTCCTAATGTCAACGAATTGACATATATACCATTCCAAGTAACACTTGTATGGTCATCATTGCCGCCACGAACAGAAATGGAAGATAAGTTTCCAATTCCATAAGAGTTTATTTGAACAGGAAAAAAATGTTGTAATAAGGAAGCAATTCCATCTTGATTAATTGCATTGTTTAATTCATTTGACTTTATTTTATTAAGATTGTCTGTCTGTGCGAAATAGTGAATCGGCTTTTCTACAATTAAAATACTATCTAATTGATGTGCTGATGAATCGATTTTTTGCTGCGCATAAACAACATTAGACATCCATAAAAATGAAATAAAAACAAACGTAAATTCTTTTAATCTCTTCATATCAATAAATGTTTCCTCAGAACATTTTCTTTATTTATGAAAATTGGCAGGTCTTCTGACTTACACTTTACTGAAACCTTCCCGTTATTTTCAAACAGTGGTTGTAGCGTTCAGTGCCGATTAATTAAAAACTATTATTCGGCGTGCTTACAGCAACTGGGATTGTACAAGACTTTCACTTGTTTCCCTTTTAATTTCGGAAAAAACCGAAAACCAAATCTTCGATGCAATATTACAATTTAATTTTTACAACTGCTGTTGAATAATGTAAACTTAAAATGGATTCAATTGTATCCAAGCACAAAAATCAATTCTGTTCATCTATTATTTTTGTAAAAGAGCTGCTTTTTTCATTTCTGCAGCTTGCTCTTCTCCTAAATATTTTTCAATCCAATCGTGGACAATATATATTACAGGAGTAAGTACAATGGCGACTATAAACTTATAAATGTAATTTCCTATACAAATAGACATAACCAAAGCAAATGGCCAAGCTTTTCCGTTTGCATCGCTAATATATTTTGGATATAAATAGAAAGCAATCATCAACACCACAAAGCTGTCTATAAATTGAGAAACAATCGTTGAACCTGTGGCACGTAACCAAATCATTTTTTCGCCACTCCATTTTTTTATTTTCTGAAATATTATTACATCAACAATTTGTCCAAGCATAAATGCAATTAGAGAACCCAAAATAATGGCAATACCTTGTCCGAAAATTTGTGCAAATGCCGATTGCATATTGTTTACACCTTGTTCCATTTTCGAAGCTGGCCACCAATCTGCCGGCACTAAATGGATAGCAAAATAGTACATCAAAAATGCATAAGCCAACAGTGAAACTGTTAAATATGATAGAAACTGAACGCCTTGTTTTCCGTAATATTCATTAATTATATCAGTCATAATAAATACAACAGGCCAAAGTAAAACACCGGTTGTTAAGCTGAATGAAAAATCATTTCCGAATAAAGGAATTTTAAAAGGTTCTATTCCTAAAGTACGTTCTAAAGAGAAAATTTTGACACCAATTACTTCAGCAATAAACGCATTGGCAATGAAGAATCCACCTAAAAGAATAAATAATTTTGTGGATTTATTATTAATGATGTTTTGAATCATATATGATAAATATTAGTTCCTGAAAATCCAAAAGTAACCATTACTTAGGATTTCCAATTATTTTTGAAAATAATTTTTGTATTTTTGTGTAAATCTCCAACATGAAAAAGATTACTTTTTTAATATTATTATGCTTGTCAGTTTTTGTTATTCAAGCTCAAGAAATAATAAATAGATGTGCTTTAGATGAGATAAATCTACAAACTTTACAAAACAACCCTGAAATTGCTGAATCTTTTAGAGCACAAGTTCAAAATAGAATTCAAGGAGTTGCTTATGACAGTTCTATTGCCAATACCGATACAACCTACACCATTCAGGTAGTGGTACATGTGGTGTATTTGAATGATAATAAATACGAAAATATTCCGGACAATATTATCCAATCAGAAATTGATGCTTTAAATAGAGATTATAATTTATTAAATGAAGACACCATCAATTTGCGTCCGTTTTTTATTCCGTTTAGAGGCAACGCTAAAATTAAATTTGAGTTAGCTAAAACAGCTCCGAACGGCGCTCCTACTAACGGAATTACAAGAACACTAGGGAAATTGGGCAACTTGAGCGGTTGGGATCCACTTAGTACAATTTTATGGACAGCTTTAGGCATCGAACCATTAAAGGAAGACTTTTTCTTATTAACAGGCTCAACCGGGAAATCTCCTTGGCCTGCTAAAAATTACTTAAATATATATGTTTGTGATTTGAACTATGCCAATAGAAAATGTAAAACTTGTTTGACATTATGCGATACTTGCGGTGCTTTAGGTGGTTTTGCTTATCCTCCATCTAATGCTATAAACTGGGGTGCTTTGGCATTAGACCATGGTAAAAATGACGGCATTGTTATCGACTTCCGCTTTTTTGGTGAAAATAATTGGTATGCTCAAGATTCTACTTCACAACGCTTTAGAGATTTTTATTCAAAAGGTAGAACAACCGTACACGAAGTTGGACACTATTTAGGGTTACAACATTCTTGGGGAAATGTTTTGCCTTTGCCAGGATTTGATAATGGCTGTGAAATCGACGATTTTATGGATGATACGCCGGAAGAAGAACAAGCATTTGCTAATAACTTAGTACATGGTACTTTAAACCCATGTGATACTTCTGTTAATACATGTAATAAAAATTATTTAGGTAGAGATTGGCCGGATATGTATGAAGATTATATGGATTATTCCACCGATTTATGCTATAATTTATTTACCAAACAACAAGTCAACATAATGCGTTATAATTTGCTTACAAGAAGAAGTGGAATTATTACAAAAAGAGAATTAACGCCATCAACTACAACAGCCATTCGACCAACATCTTTTGAGAAAGTTGGCATCTCTATATTTCCAAATCCAGTGAAAGATGAGTTAGTTCTTCAAAGCAGAATTAAAAATTCTAACGACTTACAATTACAAATTTCTGATATAAACGGAAAAGTTCTAATTCAAGACAAAATAGGCAAAAATATAAATGAACATCATGTAGATATGTCTAAATTGGCTGCTGGATTATACTTAATACGTTTGTCTAATAAAGAATTTACCGCAACTGAAAAGGTAGTAAAACAATAAATTCATAGTCATATTAATAACAATACTTTAAGTATTTGTGGATAAGTCAATAGCGTATTGACTTTAATCTTTATTAGTTGTAACTTCGTATCATGCGTAAATATCATTTTTTGCTTTTTAAAAATAATATATGATAAAAATCTACACTCATTTTTTATTTCTTGGTATTCTTTTGGTTCAATGTTTATCTTCATTTGCCCAAAATGAATTTTACAATAATGGAGCTTTAGTTACCTTAAATCAAGGAAGTGGCGATGCCGAACCTGTTTTATATGTTAATGGAAATCTTACTAATAGTGATGGACTCCTAAATAATTCCAATAGTTTCCTTCAAATAAATTCAGGAAATTTTGCAAATAACGTCAGCACTTATTATTATCAATCTACAGGAAAAGAAGTGTTTTCCGGCACTACAGACAATACCATTAGTGGAACTTGGAATGGCACAGCTCTAAACCGCAACCAATTTTATAATCTTAAAGTAAGTAAAGCAAGTGCAACCGGCGAAAATCTTATTTTAGGTTCGCTTACCGGAAATGTAGCCAATATCAATGCTGAAGGAACATTGGAGTTTACCGGTTCTAACGGAATTATCAGAACACAAACTACTTCGGCAGGTTCGCCATATAGCGGAAATTATACCAATGAACTTTATGTAAGAAACCCTTCAGCATCAGCAATAATTGGAAACAGTACAGGAAGTGGCGCTACAACTAAATATATAGAAGGAAAACTACGACGACAAGTAAACGGAACAGATACATATTTCTTTCCTATTGGTGTAGCCAAAGCAGGCTTAGATGGTATGGAAGCCTTTTCTATAAAAATGAATAGTCTTTCCGTTTCCGGTAGCACAACTGGATTATTAGGCTATATACAACCAGCCGGAACACCAAGTATAAATTCTGACTTAATTAGCAACGGTGGCATCTTATTTTATGATATAGGATATTTTGTAGGTTCAAATAATAATTTCTCACAATGTGTTGGTGGCCCGGATGGACACGATGATGTTGCTGTCATCAACCAAGCTATTACACACGAATGGATAGTAACTCCAAATGTTACGCCAACAAGCGTGAACTATAACCTTACCGTTTATCCGGGAAGCAATTTAGACAATATAACCTATGCGGCCATGGGCACACCTTGCGATGATGTTTATTCACAAGCAAAATATTTGGCGAGAGATGGTCGAATTGGTGGAAATACTGCTGTAGGACCAACAGTCAATTACTGGGTTCCGGGTGTTTATGGCTTATACCAATCTCCTACAGGAAATACAATAAGTAGTCAAAATGGTTTCTCTAGATTTAGATTATTTGGTGCTACAGACAATAATACATCTCTTCCTATTGAATTATCGAGTTTTACGATTACGCCTGTAAATAATGAATATTTTGAGCTTAATTGGCAAACTGCATCAGAATTAAACAACGCCGGATTTTATTTACAGAGGAGTACCGACGGATTTAATTTTGAAGATATAGGTTGGGTTGCAGGAAATAGAACCAGCAACACCATAAATAAATACAGTTTTAACGATAAAAATGTAGAAGCTAATATTGGCTATTACTATAGATTGAAACAAATTGATTTAGACAATTCGTTTAATTATTCTAATGTTTTATTCGGTAAATTAATTGGCAATAAATTTGACGTCTTAAATATTTATCCAAATCCGGCTTCTATTAACCCGACAGTTACTGTATTTTCTCCCAATGATGATATTGTAGAAACAACCATTATGGATGTTTTAGGCAGGAAGATTAAAACTCAATCTACCAAATTAATAAAAGGCAATAATAGCTTTGATTTACAAACAGAAGATTTAGCTTCTGCTACCTATCTAATTAGATTCCAATCTAATAACACAACTGTAACGAAGAAATTTGTAAAAAAATAAAAATAATCTGATGAGTAAATTTACTTTAATAGTAGCATTTTTGTTGGTACTAAGTTTTGCCAATGCACAAACAGGAAATGTTGGTATCGGAACGTCAACTCCAGATGCCAGCACTATACTGGATATTAAATCGACAAATAAAGGCTTATTAATTCCAAGAGTGGCACTTACTAGTACTACAGATGCTACAACAATTGCATCTCCTGAAGTTTCTTTATTGGTTTATAATACTGCTACACTTGGCACTTACCCTAACAATGTTGTTCCGGGTTATTATTATAATTCCGGAACTAAAGCATCTCCTAAATGGACTAGAGTTGCCAACCAAAATACAGCTTGGCAAACTAATGGAAATACGGGAACAACCAATACTGATTATAATGACAATTCTGCCCAAACTAATGATTTTATGGGTACTACTGATAACCAACCGGTATCTATATACACAAATTCAAAAGACAACTATAATAAAACAGACATAAAATTATATAATACTACTAATGCAAGTAATGTTGTAGAGACTCCAACGGACATCTTCCACATTAGAAAAAATGGAAGAACTGGTATCGCTTATCCTGAAATCGTATCTTTTGCATTAGGAAAATATGCCGCTGGTATTCAATCAAAAACAGAGCTCGGAATTCGTTTAGGTGATGGAAGTACAACAACTGCCGATAAAACAATTATGACATTAAGAGGCGACGGAACAGTTGGTATAGGAACAACAACACCTGCAGAAATGTTATCAATAAATGGTACAGCATCTATCACCAGCAATAATACATTAGAGTTTGGAAAAAGTGTTTCTGGTAAAGAATTTAATGCCGGGAAAATCGGCTATCAAACGTTTACAACCGGTGCCTTAGATATAGTAGGTGCAGGAACATCAGGATCAAATAGAATAGTGAAAGTTTGGGATAATTTAGTAACTGCATCAAATGTAATATCCGGAAAAGGAATTGTATCCGGAAATATTCAAACAAAAACCGGACCTGGAACAGGTTCAGATAATACATGGCATACAGTTGAATTAGATGCCAATTATGGTGCAATATCCATTTCTGCGTATGCAACCGGCTCCTATTTAGATGGAGATATTAAAATGCAAGGGGTTGAAATTTCCCCACTATTAAGTACTACATCAGGCTGGTATTCTTCAAATGGAAACTCTTGGGGTTCTAATTCTACTACTAAAGATGCAAGCTCCGGTACTACTTGTGATGGCTGTTCACATCAAGTATATTGTCCTAATGATTACATAGCTACAGGTTGGCAAGCTTATGCTAATAGCCAATTAGATTATTATTTAAAATTAAGATGTACAAAATTAGATGATGCTTATGCTACTGTAGAAAGTGGTGCGGGAGAAGAATCAGTGCAAAGTTTTCCAAGAAGTACAAGCGATAATATTACACACGTAAGTGTATGTCCAACAGGAACTTTTATAAAAGGATTATATATATATACTAATTCGTATTTAGATGGTTACCTAACCGTTTACTGTACAGGTATTAAGAAAAAATAATAAATTAAAATTATATTATGAAAAATATATTAATGATAATTTTGTCTTTTCCAACAATGTTCTGTTTGGCACAAACAGGCAATGTTGGAATTGGTACAGCTACACCAAACGCAAGTGCCATATTAGACGTAACATCAACCAATAAAGGAATATTAGCTCCACGTGTTTCTATAGGAGATGTTTCAGTTTTTGGTTTATCAGGAGATACGAAATCCGCTGGTATGATTGTGTATAATACCAATACCGGAACTATAGGTGGTTATGGTACTGGATTTTATTATTGGGATGGAAGCAAATGGCAAAAAATTGTAAATGGTTCTCCAATAAGAGCACAAAATGCAATAAATCTAAATACGACTACGCCTAATGCATCTGCACAATATCCTTATGTTGAATTAGGTGGCGCCTTAATTCGTCCAACAACAATATCTGGATTATCATCTACAAATAAATTGAGTTTTACAGGAAGTGGTGTAGATGCCTTTAATGTAGATGGAACAACATTTTCTGTTGATGCTACAAATAACAGAGTTGGTATTGGTACTGCAACGCCAAGCGCACTATTACATATTAATGTTCCTGCTAACTCAAATAATAATCCTGATGGAAATGGAATATATGTTTACAATGCAGGAAATAGCGGAGATAATGACGATGCAATTATTACAGCAAGGGTTAATGGTTCCAGTGCAGGTGATCCATTTATTGCATTAGATATTGATGGCGTACAAGGCTGGTCTATGGGCGTTGATAATAGTGATGGAGATAAATTAAAATTTGCTAATGCTTGGAGTGACCCAGGCACCAATACTCGAATGACCATTCAACCTGATGGTAATGTTGGAATTGGCACAACCACTCCAAGTTATAAATTAAGTGTAAATGGAACTATTGAATCACAAGATTTTACAGGTGCTGGTGGAAAAAATATACTAATTGGTGATGATGCTTTTCTTTCTGATGTTGATGAAGCTCATACTATTGCCTTAATTAGTAATTCAACTGCTACTTTAGGCAAATTAAGATTAGGAAGTAATAGCTCAAGTTATATATATGGCAACAATGGCAATTTAGGACTTAAAACAACAACAACAACGCAAGATGTAAATATTGGTGGTAGAATGTATATTAGTGATGGTGTTATTCAACGTGGCGGTTCAGCTATTACTGGTACTTCCGATTTAGGTTTATATTCGAGAGTTTCCGGAAACTATATACGAATTGTAACAAATGGTGGCGAAGTTAATTTTTATTCTGATGACAATACAGGAAGCAGTGTCAATGTATCTATTTTATCAAATGGAAAATTAGAAGCTAGAAAAGGATTTTCTACTGAGCGACAAATTAGATTTTATAAAAGAAGTAGAAACAATGGAGGTGGTGGTGTTGATAATTTAGGAAATTATGATTTTTGTTATTTAGCCGGTGTTGCATTTAGAAATACTGATAGTAATGTTGATGAAGATGATGATTATCAATGTAATGTATATTCGTTAGATATTAATGGAAATGCCGATTATGATGAACAAGAATCTACCGACTACACAACTAATTTCGGATACTCTAGTCGCCCTTATTGGAGAATGTACTCTGAATGTTATGCAGATTGTTCAAATTCAACGTGTACTGCTATTTGTATAAATTTTGATTACTAATTTTTTTCATTTATTATTTCTAACCAGAATTGAAAAAAAAATATTTAGTCCTTTTTCTTATCTGTACACAAATTGTAAGTGTATCTGCCCAAAAGTTACATCTCGCTTTCAGCGACAGCATTATAGAAAAGCCATTCAATATTTGGATTAAAACATTTGACAATGGTGTTTTTTCTATAAAAGATTCCTTTCTTGTAAATAATGAGAATAAACAAAATATCTATTTTAACCTACCAAATTATATTGGCTATATCGAAGTTTTAAAAGACAATAAAAATGCTAAAAACGGCATTGGCATCATATTTAATCCTAATGAAAAAGATGCTATTTTCTTGTTTAATCAAGAAGATATAAAAAAGAAAAATTTTCTATTTAAAAACTCGCCTGAAAATATTCGCTATAATATACTGATAGATTATATGGATAAATTCTTTCAGAAATTTGGAGAAATACGTAAACAAAGAAATACTTTAAATCCATTTGATTCTTTATATCTCAATAAATTATTACATACAGAAACAAATCAAGATGCGCTGTATAGTGAAATGAATTTAATTGTCGATTCTATTTTAAAAGTTGATACTACTTTATTCACAACAAAATTAGCCGACTTATTAAAAACACCTTGTAGTACTTCGCTCCCATCTTACAAAAAATATTTTGACAATTTTAATGCTTTATTGCATTATCATTTATTTGATTATGTTGATTTCAACAACGAAAATATATTAAATCACCCGTTTTTTTACGATAAAATTGATCAATACTTCAATTTATATTGTAATGACAATAACATCCAAAACGGCATAGATATTTTAATGCAAAAAGCTTCAAAAAATGAAAAAGTAAAATCAGTTGTCATCAATTATTTAGTTAGCTATTTCTTATCTAATAAGAACGATGATTTGGTAGCTTATGTATATGAAAAATATGGAGAATTGTGTAGTATAAATTTAGGAGCTAAACAGATGAAAGAATTTTCCAATATTGTGCACACACAAGTTGGTTCAACAATTCCGGATATTGTTTTATACGATTCAAAAAACAATATGCAATCTGTACTTCAAACTGCATCCAAAAATAAATATACTATCGTATATGTTTGGTTGTCATCTTGCAGTGCTTGTAAAACAAAAACTCCAAAATTAGTTGAGCAAACTAAACCTTACTTAAATAAAGGCTTGAGTGTTTTTTCCATTTCCTTAGATGAAAATAAAGATGCATGGTTTTCATCAATACTTAAATATCAAACTGAGAAATGGACAAATGTTGCCGAATTAGTTACTTTACAAAACTCATCTATTTTGCCAAAACTCAATATCCGAGCAACTCCAAAATTATTTATTATAGACAACAAAGGAACGATTATTGCCAAAGATTTATACAATGATGAATTAAATTCAGAATTAAAATCCTTATTCAAATGAAAATAATCTTTTCGATACTAATCATTTGTTTTCTTTTACCTATTCAAATAAAAGCGTTAGATAATTCAATTTCAACTATAACAAGCATATCAAAAAATGAATTTGACAATATAAAAAACCCGATTATTGGACAAATAGTTTTAGTAAAAGAAGATGCAACACTATATTATTACAATGGGAAAAATTGGTTGAGATTAAAAGGTGAATGTTTTCCTGAACCTTCTTCTCCAAAAATTGATAGTATAATTTTGTCGGGTAATAATACACTCTTTTATTTTAATGATGAAAACAAAACTACACAACAATACCTAATAAAAAATTTAGACTCCAACAATGAATATTTAGTAAAAGAAAGTCCTGCAAAAATCAACTTAAATCTTAAGAAAGGAGTCTATAACTTCACCATTTTAGGTAAAAACGAATGTGGACTTTCCGGTCCTCGTTCATCAAAAAACATTGTAATTATTGAGGAACAAAAATAAATTGTTCTAATTCGTTTAATAAATAACCTATAAAAATTATTTTTCAACCATTTTATCTAAAAAATAGCAAATTTTAATAATAATAAAACTATTTAAAGATGAAGTATTTTACATTATTCTCTTTCATATTTCTTGCAACTAATTTTACCAATGCGCAAACCGGTAATGTTGGTATAGGAACGGCATCACCCAATGCAAGTGCCATATTAGAAGTAACATCAACCAATAAAGGAATATTAGCTCCACGTGTTTCTATAGGAAATGTTTCAGCTTTTGGTTTATCAGGAGATACCAAATCTGCGGGTATGATTGTGTATAATACCAAAATGTGTTTATCCAATTAGGTTCTTAAAAGCACTAAACAGCAATACAGCAAAGCCTCCAACTTCACCTATTATTAAAAGATACATTCCATAAGTCGTAATTAAATTGCGTTGCTTGAATTGGTTTTCTGTATGTTTCGTTATTCCTAAAATGATGTAAGTAACAATGGCACTTCCAAAAAATAAAATAGGAATTAGTACAGCAAGAATTTCTATAGTTTCAGGCAAAGTACTTAAATGTGCAAATTCTTTCAACACCAAACAAGCAAAAGCGTACATCAATGCTGCGCGATGAGCAATGTCAACATAAATATGAGCTTGATGTGTCGGACTTTTCATAATACTGAAATATTTCCAAACACCAGTCAACAATCCTATCATAAAATAAATGCCACAAGCTATTAAAGCAAGCATTTCCGGTGTTTGTATTTCTGTGTGCATTTTTTATTTTTTTTTGATTTGAATAAAATTAGACAAACTTCATAAATTTGAAATAGCATTTCTACTACATTTTCTCATCATTTATAAAATTCAAAAATAAATGGAATAATTTTTTAGTTTTTTTGTTGTCATAAACTTGTTCTCCCAAATGACTCACCCATCGAATACCGCGAATAGCATTGCTCACAAAAAGTTCATCTGCTTGATATAATTCTTGAATAGAAATGGATTTTTCTTCAATTTCCGGAAAATTGTTGAGCAAAAAAGAACGCATTACACCGACAACCGGCGCATCTGACAAAGGTGGCGTATAAATCTTATTATTTTTAATCATAAAGACATTATAAATGCACGCATCTGCAAGTGTATTATTTTCATTAAAAACAAAAGCATCAGCACACAAGTTGAGCTTGGCATAATTCAAAGCATCATTATATATTTTTCTATCGGTATGTTTTAAATTGGAAAACGTATCTATCTTTTTTTGTTGAAGTAGATAAGGTAAAATAGGCAAACCTTGCTCTTGCCAAATGTAATTTGCATCTTCTAATTTTGAAAAGGAGAAGTTGAAATTCATTTTACTGTTTATGCTTGGATGAATTTCCAATCTCAACCGAAATGCTTGCGTTTCTTCTTCTTTATTTTGAATTAAATTAGTGCTAATAAAATTTTCAATCGCATTTCTAATTTCCGACTCCGAAAATGGAAAATTTAAAATTGAAAAACCATTTCGTAGTCGATTAAGATGTAACAAAAACAACATCGGTTTTCCGTTTACTACTTTGATGGTTTCTATTAATCCGGTTGGTTGCATAGTTGGAAAGATAAAAATAAAAAAACTCCGTTTAAAAAACGGAGTTTGTGAATTGCATTATCTTGAGTGTACTTGATTAATCTTCCTTATAATAAACATTCCAGCCATAATCTGCGGTTGCATTGTCAGCAGGACGTTGAAAATTTAAAGCTTCACTTTCGCCATTGCTGCATTCGTGTTTATAAATGGAAACCGAAGTATCTGTTATATCTTTAAAGAACATCACAAAATAAACACCATTTTTTGGAATGCTACCTCCTCTCCCAATAGAAATCAATTTGTGTTGACTGGTATCATAGCTATGCAATAGTTGCATATACGAAGTATTATACACTTGACCCTCCATTTTATAAAATACAGAATCTGCATAAAAAACATGTGTTGACTTTTGAGTGCCCATTAATGGAATGGAGAAACTCCAAATATATTTTCCAGAAA
>JAGQYE010000087.1 GCA_020436225.1 Bacteroidota bacterium
CAAGCAATGATTTATAAACTATTCGCCACCCGTACCCGTAATTCTATTGGGAAAATTAAATCACACCGGCAGGAGTTAAGTTTTGAACAGCTTCATATTTATTACCAGGAAATTGGTAAACCCCTTAATAAGCAATTTAAAAAGAATTTAGAGCTTCTTACCGAAGACGGTTTTCTCAATTATGCCGCCTACCTGTTGGCTGATGAGAATGGGATGTCCATCAAAGTCGCCAAGTATAAAGGTCTGGATCGCATAGAACTAATCGAAAATAATGAATATGGATATTGCTCACTTATCAAGGCAACAAAAAGTGTATTGGATAAAATTGCAATTGAAAATACAACCTTCGCAACCATAACACCAAGACAGCGTATTGAACAAAGGTTATGGAACCCCGTTGCCTTACGTGAGGCCATTTATAATGCAATTGTGCATAACGATTATACCCGTGAAGTACCGCCAAAATTTGAAATATTTGATGACCGGATAGAAATAACTTCTGCGGGATCATTACCGGAAGGACTAAGCCAAAATGAATTTTTTGAAGGAGTTTCTATCCCCAGAAATAAGGAGCTGATGCGGGTTTATAAGGATTTGGAATTGGTAGAACAACTGGGTTCGGGCGTTCCAAGGATTTTGGAAAGTTATGGAAAAGAATGTTTCAAATTTTTAGAGAATTTTACAAGAATGACATTTCCTGTTTCTAAACAAGTCACCCAGCAAGTCACCCAGCAAGTCACCCAGCAAGTCACCCAGCAAGTGATTGAATTGCTAAAAGTGTTTGACGGAGAGCATAAACGCCAGGAATTACAAGAAAGGTTAGGGCTTTCAGACAGGGAACATTTTCGCTCAACTTACCTGCAGCCGGCTATTGAAGACGGTTATATAGAGTTAACCATACCCGATAAGCCAACAAGTAGAAATCAAAAGTATAGGCTAACTCAAAAAGGAATAAACGCTATCTCCTAACCAAAAACAGGATAATTGGTGAATATATTCACCAAAAGTTATAATATTCGGTGAATAGGGCATTCCTAAAGATTTCCAAAAACAGACCTAATAGCTGTTATTTTAGCAACATTATTAACCTGGTGGTACATATTAAATGTCTTAAAATCTTTATGGCCACTAATGCTCATAATAGTTTTGTCTGCAATACCTTCATTTCTCATAATAGTTATAAAACTTCGTCTGGCAGTATGTGTTGAAATTCGCTCATAAAATTTTTTCACAAAGGTCTTTTGCTCGACCCCTTTTGTTCGTGTGTATTCCACTTCATTAGTAAATCCTGTTTTTTTAAGAATTTCTTTAAGATAATCATTGTGTTTTTGATTAGATAATATGGGTAACTTATAATCATATTTTAATAATATTTCATTGGAGATATAAGTTAAAGGGACTTCCCTGGTTGGTTTTGACGAATCCTTTTCTTCTTTTAGTAAAACACAGTTATTCTTAACAGTTCTTTTGCTAACCGTTTTTAATTCACCAAACCGCATTCCGGTTAGGCATTGAAAAACAAAAATATCCTTAATTTGATTTAATATTTCATCATCGAATTTGTGTTTATATATTTTTAAAATATCGTTTTTTGTTAACGTTTCTTCCCTGGTAAGTACTCTTGGAGGTTTTTTAAAATCAATAAAGGCTTGATTAAATGTAAATTCATTTTTTACTGCCCAAAACAAAAAGGTTTTAATGAGCCCGATATTCCTGTTAAAAGTATTCGAATAGTGGTTTTTATATTCATAACAGTAATCAGTAAATTCTCTATAAAAGGCTTTATTTATTCTGCCAAAAGTTAATTTATACTTGTATTTTTTCTCAAATTCAAGGAGCAATCGTTTGATATTGTAATAACGTTTGGCCGTAGATTTTTTCCACTCTTTTAATTTGATCTTTTCTTCCATGAATTTATCGTAAACCTCAAAAAAGGTTTCCTGCCTTTCAACATAGCCAAAAGCTTTATTAAAGTGCTGTTTCAAAGCATAACTGGTGAATCCCATTTCGTCAAATATACAACGGGATTGCAGTGAATAGAATTCATCAACAAATTGGTTTAATGTCCTTTTAATTTCCAGGTGATTTTGGGCAATATTTTTGCCTCTATTTTTTGGCTGATTGTTTTTAAAATCCCAATTTAGGGGTAAAATGGATTGTCTTGTTGAATAAACAAATTGTTTTTTTTCATCATTAAAGTAACATGAGAACAGGATTAATGTTTCTTTTTCATCTTTCGGTTTTCTGAGGTAAAAGGTGTGTTTCATAATTCTTAAAAATTTATCAGATTATACTTACGTTGGTAGAATCGTTGATAATTTTCTTATATCTCATTTTTATGACAATTAATAACAAGACATAAAAAAACCACTTAAAACTCTATAAATAAACAACTTATAAAATTTTAGTGATAAATAAAAATTATATCAAAACCGTTCCTACGGCTCCATTATATTGAAGTGAGGAAAGGTCTATGGAGGTTCCGTTGAAATCTACAGAGCCACCATTATGGTTCAATACACCACCTACAACTGAGGTAACATCGCCATTGAAGCTTGAA
>JAGQYE010000088.1 GCA_020436225.1 Bacteroidota bacterium
CACATCAATTAGGAGCAGAAGTGCATTTGGTGCTTGGACCATCTAAGTTGGCCGTTCAAAATGGAATTGATGTTACGCGCGTTTTCTCGGCTGAAGAAATGCATAAAGCATGCTCGCAATTTTTTGACAAAGTAGATGTTTGCATTTTCGCTGCAGCCGTTGCTGATTATACACCAAAAGAAGTATCGAATCAAAAAATAAAAAAGAACGAAGAAGAATTTTCTATCTTATTAAAGAAAAATGTAGACATAGCTGCCAACTTCGGTAAACAGAAAAAAGACAATCAAATTTCGGTGGGTTTTGCTTTAGAAACTAATGATGAGTTGAAACACGCACAAGAAAAATTAGATAAGAAAAATTTTGATATCATCGTGCTGAATTCATTGAATGACAAAGGTGCCGGATTTCAATTCAACACAAATAAAATTACGATAGTAAATAAGAATAATAAAATTACTAAATTCGAGTTAAAGAATAAAGAGGAAGTAGCGCAAGATATTTTAAATGAGATTGAAAAATTAATATGAAGAGATTAGCTTTATTATTTACTACTTTTTTTTACTTATTACTCGCCACAAGTATTGCACAAGAATTAGAATGCACAGTTTCTATTAATGCTCCTAAAAACCAAAATGTAGATCCGCAAGTATTTACCAATATGGAAAATTTCATTCGTGAATTTATGAATGGAAGAAAATGGACTAATGATAATTTTCAAGATAACGAGCACATAAAATGCAATCTCATTATCAATATAACAGAAATTCCGACAGAAGGAGAATACCGAGCAAATGCTATTATTCAATCTCAACGTCCGGTGTTTAATACTAACCTAAATACGATGTTGTTAAATTTGCAAGACAAAACTTTTGATTTTAGTTATGCTGATTTACAAAGTTTGAATTATACCGACAACGGCTATGTAACACATCTTACTTCACTGTTGGCATATTATGCCTATATCATCATCGCATACGATTATGAAAGTTTCAGTAAAGAAGGTGGCACTCCATATTTTCAAAAAGCGATGACTGTTGTAAATAATGTGCCGGCAAATGAAAAATCTAAATATAAAGGTTGGAATCCATTTGATGGAGGCGTTAGTTTTACAACAGGAACCATCAATCGTTTTGTGTTGGTTGATTCTTGGTTAAACACACGTTATAAAGATTTTAGAACAGCCTATTTTATGTATCATCTCAATGGATTAGATAGAATGTATGATGATGCCGCACAAGGTAGAAGTATTATCACCAATACATTGACTTTAATGCAAAAGATTAATACAGACAATCCGAATTTCTTGCCACTACGCAATTTCTTTTTGGCAAAAAGCAGTGAACTCATTAATATTTATTCTAAAAGCGATATGACAGAACGCGCAATTGCAATTCAACTTTTATCTGCTTTAGACCCAATAAATGCAGATAAATACAAAAAAATAGGCAAAAATTAAGTTTTATCTACTTTTTCAACTTTTCCCAAATCAAAAGATAATTCTTTAAACGTAAATCTTATTTTTACGACGTGTTGCAGTCACTTTCTATAAGAAATTATGCCATTATCGAAGCAGTTGATATTGATTTCGATAAGCAATTTAATATCATTACCGGCGAAACTGGTGCCGGGAAATCTATTTTGTTAGGTGCGTTAAATTTAATTCTTGGGAAACGTGCCGATGTTAATGCATTGCGCAATAAAGAAGAGAAATGTTTGGTAGAAGCAACTTTCTCTATCGAACCTTATCATCTTCAAGCATTTTTTGAAGAAAATGATTTAGACTATGCCGATGAAACTATCATCAGAAGAGAAATAAATCCAAACGGAAAATCGAGAGCTTTTGTAAACGATTCGCCTGTAGTGTTGGATGTTTTAAAAGCCTTGACTGAGCAATTAGTTGATATCTATGCGCAAGGTGAAACACAAAATATGTTAGATAAATTTTTCTTTTGTGAGATTTTAGATGAGCTATGTAAACAAACTTCAAGCGTAAAAAAATATCAAGCAGATTTTCAATCATTCAAACAAAAAAATACACGATTACACCAACTTCAAACTACACAACAACAATTACAACAAGAATACGATTTTAATTTGTATCAATTGAATGAATTGTTGGAAGCTCAATTAAATATAGATGCGTATGATGAGATAGAAAACGAATTGGGTTTGTTGCAAAATGCCGAATTGATAAAACGAAATTTAGCCGAAGTTTTTCAATTGATAGATGGCGATGAATATGCTGCGCTAAGTAAGCTATTGCAAGCCAATAAACAACTTACACAGTTGACAAATTACCATGCAGTAATTATGGAAATGTATGAAAATCTTTCCACTATTATTGATGATTTAAAAAGTATGACAAGGCAGATTACCAATATCGCCGATGCTACAGAATACAATGAAAACAGAATTGAAGAATTGACAGAAAAACATTCAATCATCAATAAATTGATGCAAAAACATCATGTAACTTCTGCTGAAGAATTGATGGAAATTCAACAGCAATTCCAAGCAAAAATTGATGCTTATACGAACTCTTCCGATGAAATAAATTTATTGGAAAATGAATTAAAACAAGCACAGCAACAACTTTTTGAACAAGCAAAATCAATTTCGAAAAATAGAACATCAAAAATAAAATTGGTAGAAGAAAAAATAGCAGCCTTGTTGGTGGACTTAGGAATGCCTTATGGAAAAATTGTGTTGGAACAAAAAATCGGAACAAACGCACAATTGAATTTGTATGGTATAGATGAGATTGAATTGTTGTTTGCTGCCAACAAGGGTTCAGCACCGCAAGCATTGGAAAGAGTGGCAAGCGGTGGCGAAAAATCGCGTTTGATGTTGGCTATAAAAAGTTTAGTGGCTGATACAATCACGTTGCCTACTTTAATTTTTGATGAGATTGATACAGGAATTTCCGGTGAAGTAGCTCAAAAAGTTGCCGGCATTTTAAAATCTTTAGGCGAGCGTCATCAAGTAATTGCGATTACACATTTGCCACAGGTGGCAGCCAAAGCCAAACAACATTTTTTTGTTTACAAAAACCACAAGCAAACTAAAACGTTTACGGAAATAAAAACCTTGTCTCAACAAGAACGCTTACACGAAATTGCGGTTATGTTGAGTGGCAATAATCCACCAAAAGAAGCTTTAGAAAACGCCAAGAAATTATTGAATTGATTTGCTTATTTGCGTTCAACAATCGTATAAATTGCTTTTGTGATTTTTTCTAAATTTTCTGGATAATTGACGTAATTTTTTTCTGTTTCTGGAGCGTAAATGCTGACATTTATTTTGTTGCTTTTTTGTCCAACCGTTAAAGAAATTTCAAACGGAACAACTTGTGGCGATTTAGAAAAACGTTGGTTGCATTCACTGTCATTATCAGCACAATCGTATTCATCATTGAAATCTAAAAAACCCAAATCCACAATATATTGTACTAATTTGCTCAATTCATCTTTAGATATTTTCTTTTCAATGCGTTGTATTTCTGAATTTTTTGTTTTGTATTCGCGTTGAATTAATCCACTATTTTGAATATAAATTCTATCATACACTTTAGATGAATTGTTGTTCAATGTTCCACCTCCGCTCATATAAATTTCCATATAATCATTCGGATTAATCACTATAGGCATTTTTATATTCAAAGCCGCCATAATGCTATCTAATCTGCGTTTAGAAGCGCTGTGTAATGAATCAGCTTCTTTGTCATATTGTGCATAAGCATTTTTTAAGGAAACATTCTCTTTTTCGGAATTGAATGTATTGCTTGGTTTATTTACAGGAATCTCATCTTCAATTTGCTCTTTAGATTTTGGTAACGGTTCATTTCTTCTATCGTAAGTTGCATTATTATTGATAATTGGTTTAGTATCAAATGTAAAATCTCTGAAATTTTTAGTAGTATCAAAAGAGTAAGTCTTTTTCACAGGATTTACAACTGACTTCGTTGGCATTGTTTCTTTAGTTTTATTGCCTTTGATGATTGGTTTTGTTGAAAAATCTTCTCTATCAATTTTTGTAGTAGTTGGTACTACTGATTTTTCCTTTGGTTTCTCAACTGGAGTAACAACAGTTTTCGTAGGCGCAGGCGTTTCTTGTGTTTGTTTTACATCATCAAGTTTTATTTTTGCTTGTCTTGGTTTTACATCTTTTCCTGCTGGTGTTCCATTGATAATAGGACTTGTAGAAAATATTTTAAAATCAGTAGAATCTAAAGGATTTGTATTGTTTCTATTGATAATGTTTTTCTTAGTAAGGTCAACATTATTCATTTTTTCTTGTGCAGCAATATTTAACTTCTTTGTGATAGAGGTGCCATTTTTCTCATTTGACTTTTCAATGCTATCTGCTTTATTCCATAACTCATCAAATTGTTTTTTTGATAGCGTTTCTTGTGCGTAAACAAACTCCAATAAAACAGTAAAAATGATTAATGTAAGGATGGATGTAATTTTTTTCATATTAATAGTGAAGTTTATGGTTAATCTTCTATTCCTTTCAACATAGGAACAAAGGTAAAGTTTAAAAACGTTTCTTTCTCAAATTCATTTTTATCTAAACGAGTTATTTTTATCATTTCTTGTATTTCACCTTCTCCTAATGGCAAGACCAAAATTCCGTTTATTTTTAGTTGCAAAAGTAAGTTTTTAGGAATTTCCGGCGCTGCAGCTGTAATTACTATTTTATCATAAGGAGCGGCAGAAGGATGTCCTTTAAACCCATCACCATAAAAGGGTTGAATAGTAGTGAAGTTTAAGGCTTCAAAAAGTTGCTTCGTTTTTAGGTATAAAGGTCGATGGCGCTCAATGGTATAAACAGTTGCACCCAAAGTAGCCAAAACTGCTGCTTGATAACCTGAACCGGTTCCAATTTCTAAAATTTTATCGCCGTCTTGCACTTCTAATAATTCTGTTTGATAAGCAACAGTATATGGATTGGAAATAGTTTGACCTCTTCCAATCGGGAAAGGTCTATTCTCATAAGCATCATCTTCAAAAGTTGTTTCAATAAAAAAATGACGCGGAATTTTTTCAATAGCATTAAGAACAGTATTGTTTTGTATGCCGGCTTCTTTCAATTCTCGTACCAATCTTTTGCGTAATCCTTGATGTCTAAACGTATCTTGCATATTGCAAAAATATGTCGGTTTTTTTCATTTTATAACACAAAACTATACTTTGATGTTAATAAGTAAATTACAGCTAAGAAAAATATGTTTAATAATTATAGTTAATAACAATTGGATAATTATAAATATTTAACACTTTAAACACAATAACTAAAAATAACTTTGACGAACTCAACCTTACAAAACTATGCATCTATCTCTAATGAGTTTTTTTTTGTTAATAAGCCTTACAGCAATAGGCAGCAATTATATTTCAGGTATTATTATAGATGAACAAAAGCAACCCATAGAGTTTGCTAATATCTTATTGCAAAACACGAACAACACTTCATTAATTAACGGAACGACAACAGATAGCACAGGTCGCTTTGTGATATCCAAAATTGAAAATGGAAACTATTTTTTAGAAGTATTATATGTAGGATATAAAACGGATACACTAAAATCCATAGAAATAACAACAGATACAAATATTGATATAGGTATAATTTCTCTTCAATTAATGGATAATATGCTTTCTAATATAGATATATCAGGATTGAAACCTATTATTGAACGCAAAGCAGATAGAATTGTATATAACGTAGAAAATAGTGCTAAAGCAAGCGGCGAGAACGTGATGGATTTATTGCGCTCTGTTCCTGGCGTAACAGTAAGCGGAAACGACCAAATTCGCATCAATGGTAAAAGCGATGTGCAAGTGATGATTAATGGAAAAGTAGAGCAATTAAATGCAGAACAGCTTGCTACTTTGTTAAAGTCAATCCAAAGTTCAAATGTAAAAAAGATTGATGTTGTTAGTAATCCTTCAGCAAAATATGATGCAGAAACTAAAGGTGGCGTTTTAGAAATCCATTTAAAATCGAGTATGAAAAGCGGAATGAATGGTTCTGTGTTTATTAATTATAGACAAAACGAATACGCTAGCACAGATATGGGTTTTAATATGAATGTTCGTCATAAAAAAATTACACTCAGCTTAAATTATAATTTTGGATACAATAATAATTACCAACGCAATATATTTCAACGAGATTTTACTACGGATAGTACCATAATACGTTATGATGAAAAAAGTTTTGATAAAAATAAATTTATCAACCATTACGGAAATTTAGTTTTTAAATATTCCATAAATGAGAAACATTCTTTTGGCATTAGTTCAGAAATTTTTCAATTTAAAAATCCACATAACGCCACTTCTACATTAAATATATATGATAATATTCTTCTTGCAGAACAAATCAATTCCATTCAAAGTACAAAAAATATTTCTAACGGAAAAGGCATCAATCCTTCTTTGAATTTTAATTATAAAGGAAAATTAGACAGTCTTGGTAGTGCCATCGAATTGATTTATGATTACACCTATTCAAATCTTTATACAAATAGCCATTTAAATCTTGCTTATTTAGATTCTTTATCCAATGAAAAACCAATTCCTCATTTCGATTTTATCCAAGACAATCCATACATTGTGCATCTTCATACTACTCAACTAAATTATTCTAAACATCTAAAAAAAGAACACGTTATTGAAGTTGGATTAAAATTTACATGGACGAAAACAACCAATGATATTCAATATAAAAACTTAATTGGCAATACATATATTTTAGATTCTACAAAATCAAATAAATTTCAATACATAGAAAATATAAATGCAATTTATGGAACTTGGAGCAAGAGCTGGAAAAAAGGTTGGAGTACTAATCTCGGTTTACGCATAGAACAAACCAACACCAACCAGCGCTCTTACACCTTGCAAACATTAGTAAAACGACATTATGTCGATTTTTTTCCGAGTTTATTTATTCAAAAAAATATAAAAGAAAATCACAGTATCAACATCAATTTTAGTAGAAAAATTAAACGACCGGATTATAACGATTTAAATCCGTTCCAATTTTATTTAAGTCCGTATTCAATATGGACAGGCAACGAGAATTTGAAATCACAATATGCAAACATTACAGAGTTTACTTACACTTTAAAAAATGCATATAGCTTCTTTATAAGTCATGAAAATTTGAACAACAACTATACACATTTAGTTTTTCAAGATGACAGTACAAAAATATCAACCTATAGAGCGTCTAACTTTAAAGTTAGAAATAACTTAAACTTAGGTGTAAATATCAATAAAGAATTATTTAATTGGTGGATGATTTCGTATTCGGCACAATACATATTTTTTAATTACAATTCTATTGTTAATGATTTACCATTTAAAAATACTTCTCACAAGTTTCATATTTCTTTGGATAATACATTTATTTTACCAAAAGATTTTACTATTAATATTTTTGCATTTTATACTTCGCCACACCTTGATGCTACAGATGTTATGAAGAGCGATGGCATGGTAAATATCTCTGTTTCCAAAACATTCTTCGACAAAAAATTGCGTATTCGATTAGCCGGAAATGATATTTTTGGAACTAAGAATTTCTCCTACGACACAGATTTTTTCAATGTAAAATCAATTTCCAGAAATAAATGGAGTTCACGTTTCTTCGCACTAAGTGTTTCATATAATTTCCAAAAAGGAAAAAAATTCCAAAACACACGTATGCAAAAAAGTAATGAAGAAGAAAAAAATAGAATTGGAGGAAATTCTTGATCGCTCTCCAAAAGTTTAATGTATATAGATTAGAAATTACAATCTTACAAGAGTAGCATTTGTAACGATTCCTTCAGTAATATTTACCATTCTTCCATCAGATTCTTCTGCAGTTCCGGAAAATTTACCAGAGAATGTTTTAGCAACTGTATCTATAGCTGTAATTTCAAAACTACCTGTTTTAAATGCAAACGCATCGCCACCAAAATCAAAATAATCAGGATAATAAAAACCATACGCTGTATTTGCTGTTGAAGTGTTAGTTGCAAAATTATATGTTCCTGTTTGTACCGCATTAATATTGACACCCACAGTGCGAATATCTGTATGCATACTACTTGTAATGTTTGTAGTGAAAAATGCCGGTAAAAGTTTACTATAGCTGGCATTATGCGATTTAGTTGTAACCAAATTGCCATCTACTTTAAATGACATATTTAATCTATTTACATTTTCTTTTTTGCAAGCAATAAATAATGTGCTAACGAATAGAGTTAATAAGAATAATTTTTTCATTTTTTTTATTTTTTGTATTTCAAGTATAATTCTTTCGTTCAATTTTGAAGTAATAAATTAGTATTCGGTACGTTTTAATTAGTATTCGTAATTCTGACTAATGTTTCAGGAAATTTTCCTTTACTTTTCGTACTTTTGAAACTCAATAGTTTATTATGCAAATCAAGTTTGGTACAGATGGTTGGAGAGCCATTATTGCTCAAGAATTTACTACGGATAATGTAGCACGCGTGGCAAAAGCAACAGCGCTTTGGGTAAATTCAATTCAAGAAAATCCAAGCATAACTATTGGACATGATTGCCGTTTTGCAGGTGCACTTTTTGTAGAAACAGCCATTAAAGTATTGTGCAATGAAGGTGTAAAAGTATATGCTCATAAAGGAATATGCTCTACTCCAATGATTTCTTTAGGATGTGTGAAATTAAACACAACGGCAGGTGTCGTAATTACTGCTTCTCACAACCCGCCGAGCTACAATGGCTTCAAACTAAAATCAAATTATGGAGGACCAACAACGCCAAATGATATAGCAAAAGTAGAAGCCTTAATTCCGGAAAAAATGGAAATACCAAGCACAACTTTGGCTCAATTAATTGAAAATGGACAATTAGAATATGTTGACTTAGAAACAATGTATTTTAATCACGTAGAAGCATCTTTTGATATGAATGCCATCAGAAATTCAGGAATGATTTTCGGGTATGATGCTATGTTTGGTGCCGGACAAAAAATCACGCGTCGTTTATTGCCTAATAATTTAGTGTATTTACATTGCGAAGAAAATCCGGGTTTTAACGGACAAGCACCGGAGCCTTTGCATAAAAATTTATTGGAGTTTTCTGAGCTAATCAAAAAATCTACAGATATAGAATTTGGTTTTGCCAATGATGGCGATGCCGATAGAATTGGTTGCTATGACAATGAAGGCAATTTCATCGACTCGCATCATGTCATTCTTTTGCTTATTCATTATCTACATAAATACAAAAACTTAACCGGAAAAGTCGTTATCTCATTTACGGTTTCCGACAAAATAAAAATACTATGTGATGCGTACAATTTACCATGTGAAGTTACGCCGGTAGGTTTTAAATATGTTTGTGAAATAATGATAAATGAAGATGTGTTAGTAGGCGGCGAAGAAAGTGGAGGCATCGCTATTAAAGGACATATTCCGGAACGCGATGGCGTTTGGATGGCGCTGGTGTTGATGGAATTTATGGCGAAAACAGGAAAATCAATTAAAGCATTGATACAAGAAGTTTATGCTATCGTTGGTACATTTGATTACGACAGATACGATTTGCATATCTCTGAAGAAATCAAGCAAAAAGTTATCAATAACTGTAAAAACGACAGCTATAAAAATTTTGGAAAATATACTATTGAAAGAAAAGAAGATATTGATGGTTGGAAATATTTCTTGCCTGATGGTGCTTGGACGATGATACGCGCTTCGGGCACAGAACCGGTGTTGCGCGTTTATGGTCAAGCAAAAGACAGAGCCGCTGTGATAGAATTATTAGATACTGTAAAAGCAACATTGCTTGAAGAAAAATAAGCAGAAGCTGAAAAAAATTCTTTATAAATAAATTGAATTAATGAACATCTTATTGTTAGGTTCCGGTGGACGAGAGCATGCTTTAGCACAAAAGATTGCAGAAAGTAAACATTGCACCAATTTGTTTATCGCTCCGGGAAATCCTGGCACAAAATCATTGGGCACTAACATAAATGTTTCAGCAACCGATTTTCATTCAATCAAAAAAATAGCTTTAGAAAATAACATCGAAATGTTGGTGGTTGGTCCCGAAGCACCTTTAGTAGAAGGCATTTTCGATTTCTTTAAACAAGATGAAGCACTTCAACATATTCCGGTTTTAGGTCCGTCAAAAGTTGGCGCACAGTTAGAAGGAAGCAAATCTTTTTCTAAAGCATTTATGCAACGCAATGCTATTCCAACGGCAGCTTATGCTGAGTTTACGCAACAAAATATTGAAGATGGAATTGACTATCTACAACAACAAAAAACGCCAATTGTATTAAAAGCAGATGGCTTAGCTGCCGGCAAAGGTGTGTTAATTTGCTCAACTTTAGAAGAAGCACTACAAGAATTTAAAGCGATGTTAGACGGAAAATTTGGCGATGCAAGTGCCAAAGTTGTGGTGGAAGAATTTATGGACGGCATCGAGTTTTCTGTTTTTGTTTTAACGAATGGAAAAGAATATAAAATTTTGCCAACGGCAAAAGATTATAAACGTATCGGCGAAGGAGATACCGGTTTGAACACCGGAGGAATGGGCGCCGTTTCTCCGCCACCATTTGTTACAGACGAGATGATGCATGTTGTAGAAACTACAATCGTACAACCAACAATTCAAGGTTTAGCGAAAGAAAATATTACTTATTTTGGTTTTGTTTATGTTGGTTTGATGTATCTGAAAACCGGCGAATTGAAAGTAGTAGAATACAATTGTAGAATGGGCGATCCGGAAACCGAAGTAGTTTTTCCAAGAATAAAATCAGATATAATTGAACTTTTCCAAGCAACATTTGATGGCAGTTTATCTTCTTTTGAATTAGAAATTGATGAACGTGCAGCTACTACTATTATTTTGGCAAGTGGAGGTTATCCCGAAGAATTTGAAAAAGGAAAAATTATTTCAGGAATTGATACTGTCAAAGATTCTATCGTTTTTCACTGCGGTACAAAAGATGACGAACAAGGCAAATTATATACAAATGGCGGTCGAGTTTTAGCGGTTACTTCTTTAGCAAATGATTGGAAAAATGCGATAAAAATTTCCAATGAAAACGCACACAAAATCTCATTCGAGAATAAATATTTCCGCAAAGATATTGGTTTTGATTTAGGTTAAATCAACAGAAATCAGAAGTTTATTTTCTGAAAATCATTTTGCAATGAATGACTTTTAATAGCATTACCACGAAAGCGTTAATCTCAATAATCTTTCAGCTAAAAATAAAAATTCGAATAAAGAAAATTCTTAGTCGATAATCAACATCGCATCGCCGTAAGAGAAGAAATTATATTTCTTCTCTAATGCTTTTTGGTAAGCTTCCATCGTCAAATCATATCCAGCAAATGCAGCAATCATAATAATCAAACTGGATTTCGGAACATGGAAATTGGTTATCATGCTATTGGCAATACTAAAATCATAAGGTGGGTGAATAAATAAATTTGTCCAACCTTCCATTGGTTTTAATAATTTATCGGCAGAAAAAGCAGATTCGATTGAACGCATAGATGTAGTTCCAACAGCACAAATATTTTTCTTATTTTGAATGGCGCGATTAACAATCTTTGAGCATTTTTCATCTATCTGAAAATATTCGGCATCCATTTTATGTTTTGATAAATCTTCCACATCAATAGAACGGAAAGTTCCTAATCCAATATGTAAAGTAAGCTCGGCAAAATCAACACCTTTAATCTCCAAACGTTTCATTAATTCTCGGCTAAAATGCAAACCTGCAGTTGGCGCAGCAACAGCGCCTTCATTCTTAGCATAGATTGTTTGGTAATTATCTTTGTCAGATTCTTCCGGTTCTCTTTTGATATATTTAGGCAAAGGTGTATTGCCCAATTTTTCGATTATTTTTCTGAAATCGGCATCGCTACCATCAAATAAGAAGCGAATAGTTCTTCCTCGAGATGTGGTATTGTCCACCACTTCAGCCACTAAATCATCATCTCCAAAATATAATTTATTGCCAACGCGAATTTTTCTTGCCGGATCAACTAATACATCCCACAAACGCAAATCATGATTTAATTCTCTCAACAAAAACACTTCAATTTTTGCGCCTGTTTTTTCTTTCGTGCCATACATTCGAGCCGGAAAAACTTTAGTGTTATTGACCACCATAACATCACCATCATCGAAATAATTCAATACATCTTTGAAGATTTTGTGCTCAATTTTTCCGGTTTTACGATGTACTACCATCAACTTGCATAAGTCGCGTTCTTTTGATGGATAAAGTGCAATTTTTTCTTTTGGAAGTTCGAAGTCGAATTGTGAAAGTTTCATGTTGAAGTTTTATTATTTTACGGAATAATAGGTTGAATTAAATTCTGCGCAAAGGTAAGTCGCAGATTGCCATTTTGCAAATGCTACATATTTTTATTTGATTAAATTTTAGTAGGTTTGCTTAATGCAACAAGTGCTGCAAATCCTAAAAGAAACATTGAAGTTGACCTTTCGTCAGCTTTGGTTGAATAAGTTGCGTTCTTTTTTGTCTTTGTTTGGAATTACAGTTGGTATTTTTAGCATTATAGCCATATTAACTTCAGTTGATGCGTTGAAAAATAACATTAACCAATCTATCAATAGTTTGGGCGATAATGTTTTGTTTGTAAATAAATGGGCTTGGACATTTAGCAGTCCGACAGATTATCCATGGTGGAAATATTTTCAACGCCCAAATGTAACTTATGAGAATTATAAGTATGTCAAGAACAAAACTAAATTGGCAGAAGCAGTTTCGTTTGAGTTGAATCCTCGCAGATTTCCCGAAATTTCTTATCGTGATAAAAAAACGCATAAAGCAAATTTATCCGCTGTTGCCGATAATTACGGAAAAGTTTTTCAATTGGAAATAGCACATGGTCGATTTCTCTCATCGATGGAAATTAATAACGGATTGAATGTTTGTGTGATTGGTCAAGATATCGCAGATAAATTATATAGTAAAGTGGAAAATCCGGTTGGTTTAGAATTGCGTATTGATGGCAAACCAACAACAATTATTGGCGTAATTGCCAAAAAAGGCGAGGATTTGCTGGGATTTAATTACGATAAAACCATTATTGTTCCTGTATTTTTCTATGAAAGAAATTTTTCTGTTAATGATAATTTTGTAGATAAAACTTTAGAGCTACGTACTAAACCAGGTGTACAATTAGCTGATTTAAAGCAAGAAGTAATTGGCATTATGCGTGCCACTCGGAAATTACGACCCAAACAAGAAGATGATTTTTCTATCAATCAATTGAGTGTTATAGCTAAAGGTTTTGATAGTGTTTTTGATTCGCTTGGTATGGTAAAATGGGTAATTGGTGCTTTTTCATTAATTGTAGGCGGCTTCGGAATTGCAAACATTATGTTTGTTTCTGTTTCTGAAAGAAAAGCATTAATTGGCATAAAAAAAGCATTGGGCGCCAAACGTAGAGATATCTTATTAGAATTTTTATTAGAAGCAATTTTCCTTTGTATGATGGGTGCTTTAGTAGGTTTAGCTTTAGTATATGTGTTGTGCTATTTTGCAACGGAAGCCAGCGGAATGAAATTTTCTTTAAGTATAATGAATATTTCGATTGCCTTTATTATTTCATTTGTGTTAGGCATTTTAGCCGGCATAATTCCTGCATTTTTAGCTGCCAATATGGATCCGGTTGAAGCAATTAGGAGCAAATAGATTTTTGGGTAGTAAGTAGTAAGTATTAAAATTTATTGTTTCATTACTTCATTATCAAATCACCAAATTGTCAAATTATCAAATTATTTAAATCCTCAAATGAAATGGGTTGGATGTTTTCTTTTTGACAAACTAAATAGCCGGCTTTATTAGATAATTCAGCAATTTGTTCTAAGGAAAAACCACACAACAAGGCTAAAGTTGCTACAGCAATGACTGTATCGCCGGCACCGCAAACATCAGCATGTTGTAGCGTGTGCGTTTGCTGACTAAATAAAAAAGTTTCGTTGTTTGAAATGAGATTTCCTTGTTCGCCAAGTGTCAACAATAGATTTTTAAACTGTATTTTTTCTTGTAATATTTTCGTTGCATCATGCCACTCTTGTTTTGTTCTCGATATTTTTGGCAAATTCAACATAAACAAAAATTCTTGTTCGTTAGGTTTAAATAAATCAATATTTTGATATAATTCCCAACTGTCAAATTTCGGGTCAACGGCAATTAAAAGATGGTGTTGTTTGGCGATAGCAAGAATTTCAGAAATATTTTTCTCATTTAATACACCTTTATTATAATCTTGTAAAATAAGAGCATGTGGTTTATGGTTATTGATGGCATCAGTTAGATTTTTTATAATAAAATGGTTGATCAATTCTTCATACTCCAATTTTGCATCATCATCTATTCTAAAAAGCGGATTTGAATCTTGAAAAATTCTACTCTTTACTGTAGTTTTTTGCCGATGATTGGTATGTATATATTGATTAGAAATATCTTCTTCTGCCAATAATTTATAAATGATGTCTCCGGCATTATCATTGCCTACAGTTCCAATTAAGTAAGGAATTGCATGGAGTTTTTTTAGATTTAGAGCAACGTTTGCAGCACCACCTAAATATTGTTTTTTTTCTTGAATGGATAGAATTGGAACAGCTTTATATTCAGGCGAATTTCTTGTAGATGTAGATTGAATAAATTCGTCTAAGATAATATCTCCAAGAACGAGGACACGTTTATTGTTGAATGTAGAAATATCCATTTATCAACAACGAAAATAAGCATAAATAGCGAAGCGTAACAAATTTTGTTTGCTCTTAGTGGAAATCAAAAAGCGACATTTGTCTCAATAAATTCAAAATCCATCTAAAAAATAGAACAGCACAAATCATTAAGGCAATCAAAAAGAAAACGTTTGCTAAAAAACTCCAATAATCGTTGGTGTTGTGTTTATCATGGTCAATATGGAAATCCTTATTTCCCATATTTAAAGTTAATCAGAAATACACGACTTCGCCACTCTTTTTAAGTAAAAAGAAAAATCCAGTAAAGAGCAATAAAAGATTAAGCTAATTTTGCTAATGCTTCTTTAACGCGCTTAAATGCTTCTTTTAAATTTTCTTCAGATGCAGCATAAGAAAAACGAACACATTCCGGTGTTCCAAATCCTGAGCCGCTCACTGCAGCAACATGACCAACATTTAATAAGAATAAGCATAAATCATCAGCATCTTTGATAATTTCACCTTCATACGATTTTCCGAAATAAGCACTTAAATCAGGGAAAACATAAAATGCGCCGGTTGGAATATTGCATTTTACATTTGGAATTTCCTTTAACATTGACAATACTAAATCTCTGCGTTTTTGAAATGCTTCGCGGAATTGATGTGTTGGCGTTTGGTCGCCCAAAAGAGCTGTAATCGTTGCGTGTTGAGCAACTGAGTTAGTACCTGATGTAACTTGACCTTGTAATTTGTCACACGCTTTTGTAACAAAAGTTGGAGCGGCAATGTAGCCAATTCTCCAGCCGGTCATTGCATAACCTTTCGCTTGTCCGTTTACTACAATTGTTCTGTCTTTCATCGAAGGAAATTCAGCGATAGACACATGTTTTCCGGTATAGTTGATGTGCTCGTAAATTTCATCAGAAATAACGTGCACGTGTGGATGTTTTTCTAATACTTTTACAAATGATTCTATTTCTTCGCGCGTATAAACAGAACCGGTTGGATTGCTCGGCGAAGAATAGACTAAGAATTTTGTTTTTGGTGTGATAGCAGCTTCTAATTGTTCAGCAGTCATTTTAAAATCGGCATCTACAGTGGTTGGAATGATCACACATTTTCCGTTACACAATTTTACTTGTTCCGGATAAGAAACCCAGTAAGGTGCCGGAATAATAACCTCATCACCTTCATTTAAAAAGGAAATAAAGACATTGGCTAAACTTTGTTTTGCGCCGGTTGATACCACAATGTTTTCCGGTTTATAATCCAAATTATTATCGCGTTTTAATTTTTCGCAAATAGCTTGTTTTAAATCTAAATATCCGGAAATTGGAGAATATGAATCGTACTTGCCACTGTCTAATGCTTGTTTTGCAGCATCTTTAATGTGTTGTGGCGTGTTAAAATCCGGCTCGCCTAATGACAAGCTGATTACGTGAACACCTTTAGCGGCTAACTCGCGGCTCAATTGTGCCATTTTAATAGTAGCTGATTCTGAAACTCGATTTAAGGTATCGGAAGTTGGTAACATAACAAAAATTTTGAGTACAAAGGTATATAGAATGCACCTCGATTTTCAAAAATTAGATATTATGTTTTTGTTTAGATGTGCTTGGATTTGCTGATTTGTTTAAGTTGAGAATAGTAACTTTGCTTATACTTTTTTGATTATGATTACTCAATATGAAATTATTTTGCCTGAATTTCCGAGAGGTTTTCATTTAATTACACAACGTGTCTTAGCTCAAATTAAAGGATTGCCTCAAACAGGCATTTTTCATTTATTTATAAAACATACTTCAGCAGGTTTGACCATTAATGAAAATGCAGATGATGATGTACGTCGAGATTTTGCTTCTTGGATGGATAGATACGTAAAAGAAAATGAGCCTTATTATTTACACACAATTGAAGGCAGCGATGATATGCCGGCACACATAAAATCGAGTTTAGTAGGAAGTAGTATTTCTATTCCAATTACAAATGGCAAATTAAATTTGGGCACTTGGCAAGGAATATATTTGTGTGAGTTTAGAAATCGTGGAGGACAAAGGAAACTCATCGCCACAATTTACGGCGAGTAATTTTTTATTTCTAAAGAAATTATTGTTGAACAATTCTTCCGGCTCTGCAATAACGTTTGTCCCAATAAGCATCATTAAGTGAACTGATGGTTACGCCTTGAGAAGAAGATGAATGAGTGAATTTTCCATCTTGCAAATAAACGCCAACATGCGAAATACCATAGCCTTTCATATTGAAGAAAACTAAATCACCTTCTTTTAATTCTTCTCTATCCACATATTCGGTAAGGTCAGCTAATTGGCGAGAAGTAGCATAACTGTCAGCACAATCATTCATCAATTTATAAACATAATTTGAGCAATCAATGCCTTTTTTAGTTTTTCCACCATATTGATAAGGTGTGTGCCACCAATTAAATATTTTGGTGTACATACTTAAATCAGAAGCTTTGCGGATGTTAATGTTTATTTTTTGAAAGAAATTTGAAAAAGCATCGATATTAATATCTTTTTGATCGCATATTTTTTCTAAAGCAGTACAAAACCCATTGGAGGCTTGTACGCGTTCTTGCGTAAAGAATACAATAAATAAAGTAAGGGCGATGGTTATATTTCTCATGGAAGTGAAAATACAAAAAGTAACTAAGTGAGAAAAGAAGTTGCAACTGAGTTGCGGTTAAAAACTTGTTAAAAACCTTTTAATGCTTAATAAATGCCTTATTTGAGGCTTCTTTCAGCTTATTTTCTAAGTAAATATGATACCAACCGCTTGCCAATTTAGAAACGTCAATTTGTGTATTTGATGCCAGGATTTTTCCATTTAGAACTATGTTTCCAACTTCATTTATGATGTTATAAGTATATGGAAAATGCAAAAATTTAGAATTTAAAAGTTGTAATGTAATAGTGTTTTTTGTTGGATTGGGAAAGATGTTAAATTGAAAATTACTGCCTGTTTTTTTTATATAGGTTTGAATATCATTTTTTAGAGAAATGTTGAATTTTCCCATAGAATAGGCTGGAAGCCATAAAGTATCTTGATGAGAAACAGTATCAGTTAATTCCTGAAATTCGGTAGAGAAATTAGTGTTGTTATAGAATGTGCAAGTTGAAAAATTAGTGGAAAGCAATGATTCTGCATCAAAAATATAAGATGTAACAGAATCGGCAACGTATTCTTCGTTTTGGTCAACAAATTTTGTTTGGTTTAAGGCAATAAAGTGAGCAACAGAATCGGTATTGATATATTGTACAATAATTTTTTTGTTAGAATTATCTTTAAATACATCTACAATTGTGTTGGGAATATTTTGCCAAAATGGTGTTTTAATTCTTTTCACTTGTTGCGCCATCGTATTACTCCATAAATAAAATGGATAATATGTGGTTTGTTTTTGTGAAACAAATTGATGATTGACTGAATTTAGATAGGTTCGTATTATTGGCCAACCATAGCTTCCGCCGGTTAAATGATGATAGAGTAAAATCTGCACATAATTCGGTGCAACATCATTAATATCCAACATTTTTCGGATGAAATAATAATCATAAAAGGCATGAATAAATGTGTTGGTGGCATAGCTGGCATCAGAAAAATTCCATTCAGTAATCCAAAGTGGTTTGTTGTTGCTATAAAAATGAAATCGTTTGAGGTTATAATCGAGCAATGTATCTATAAAATATTTATAAAATCGAAGTGCAATTTGATTGGCAGTTTGTTTGTTTATTCCATATATAGAATCAACATTCATAAAATCACTACAACTCATAAAATTTTGACTATAAATATGTGGAATCATTGCAAATACGTTGGTTTGAGATGCAAAATATTTGTTCCATAAATCACTCTTCTTTACAGTAATATCATAAGGTTTAACGTGTACAGGTTGATAATTAGCATCTAAAGTCAGATAATTATAACCATTGTTTGCAGGCACAGCCGAGTAAATATTGAATTTTGTTTTCAAGCTATCAGCATATAAACCAACTAACAAATTATTTTTTATCATACCTTCGAGATAATACCTTAAAGGAAGTTGCCATAAATCGTAATGAAAACTGTCAGGTGCTTGTGTGCAATCAAAACCAAGAAAACTCAAATCATCATCAAATACTACATATTCAGCATAGGTTTCATTTCCAATTTCTGCACCTAAAATTGAAATACCATGTTGCAAAAGATAAGCTGCAGCATCCATATTTTCTTTAAACCGACGATTAAATCCGGTGTCAGCAACCAATTTATTTTTTATTCTTTTATAGATGGCATCGTTTTGAAGTTGCATTAATTGATTGACAATTGTATTTATCTTATTGCTGTCCAAATTATTTCCATTAGTATTTAATATTGAAGTGTCAGCGTTTACATATTTATAGATGAGATATTGAATAGAATCAGAATATTGTTTTAAATCGCCTTTGTAAAAATGTGTATGCGAGTTTACTCTAAAACACACACCAATGCCATCACCATATTTTTTTAATGTGTCGATTTCTTCTCTAAAATATTCGATGATATTTTTGTCCATTCTTTTATCGATTGCCAAATGCATATTGGCAAAATCAACATTGCCAACTCTTCCCGGCGCACAAGTTGTTTCAGATGTATCGATGCCATGACCATTGCCATAAAAATGATAGTAATTGCCAATAGTGCCACCCGGAAATCTGAACACTTTTAAGTTCAAAGGTTTGATGAGATTATAAATAGTATCAAAAATGTTGGTTTGAATTGTTTGATTTGCATTATTGAAAGTTGAATCAACACATTCGTACATGGACATACTACTTACGCCTGTAAATTTATTCGGATATGGAGTTGATGAAGTGGTGAGATTAATATCAATAGTATCGTTCGCAAATAGTAAAACGGATGAGCAAATAAATAGACAATTTATCAGGAATTTTATCATGCTTAAATTTAATAGATTTATATGTATATTTTGTGGAATATTATTTCTAAAAATTAAAAATGCTTGTTTTTTTGAGTGTGTTTTTTCATTTTTAACGATGAATGTTTAAGTAAAAGGCTAATTTTACTTAACAAAGATTAATTATTTACGTTTTATCGTTAAATAATCATTAATCCAATGCATGCATTGGATTTTTAACTTAATTTTAGTTCTGAAAAACACATTCAAAATATTATTGTATGGCTACAAAAAATAAAACGAAAAGCAAATTAATAGGCGGCAACTTTTTGTTTGCTGAAACGGACATAAACGACATATTTATTCCGGAAGAATTTACAGAAGAGCAAAAAATGATATGGCAAACCGTCCATGATTTTTGTATGCAAGAAATTCACGGTTTAGGTATAGAGCGCGTGGCATTAATGGATGCGGAAAAAGACAGAGATTTAGTCTTAGAAATGTTTAAAAAAGCCGGAGAATTAGGTTTGTTTGGTATTTCTATTCCTGAAGAATATGGTGGCATGGGCGCAAGTTTTAATACAGGCTTGTTATACACAGAAGCATTATCTCTTGGTTTATCATTCGCAACAACTGTTGGCGCACAAGTTTCTATTGGCTCTTTACCAATTGTTTTTTACGGCACAAAAGAACAAAAAGAAAAATATTTGCCGAAAATTGCAACCGGCGAATATGCTTGTTCTTATGCATTAACAGAGCCAAGTTCAGGCTCTGATGCTAACTCAGCCAAGTCACATGTTACGCTGAATGCAGAAGGAACACATTATATTCTTAACGGACAAAAAATGTGGATCACCAATGGAGGCTTTGCCGATATTTTTATTGTCTTCGCTAAAATTGATAATGACGAAAGATTGTCAGCTTTTATTGTAGAAAAAGAATTTGGCGGTATTGAAATTGGAAAAGAAGAAAAGAAAATGGGCATCAAAGCTTCTTCAACTGTTCAATTGTTCTTTAATAATGTTCCAATTCCAAAAAAAAATTTATTAGGAGAACGCGAGAAAGGCTTTAATATGGCATTGAACATTTTAAATAATGGCCGTATTAAAATTTGTGCCGGTGGTGTTGGTGGAATTAAATTTGGTGTTACAAAATCTACCGAATATGCAAATCAACGTTTCCAATTCGACCAGCCTATTTCAGAATTTGGAGCTATTAAATATAAAATAGGTCAAATGGCGATGTTGGCATTCGTAAACGAATCTGCGGTGTATCGCGTTGGTGCCGAGGTGGATAAAAAATACCAAGAATTATTAGATAATGGTGCTTCAGAGAATGATGCTAAAATCAACTCCATGCGCGAATATGCCATTGAATGTGCTATCTTAAAAGTACAAGGTTCTGAAGCTGTTTGTTGGGCCGCCGATGAAGCGATTCAAGTTCATGGTGGCATGGGTTACTCTATGGAAACAGGCGTTGAAATGGCTTATCGTGATGCTCGTATTACCAAAATATATGAAGGTACAAACGAGATTAACAGAATGTTGGCATTAGCAGAATTTTATAAAAGAGCATTTAAAACAAAAGAGCTAAAAGTAAATGATGCAATGAAAACAATTCCTTTGAGTATTGCTCAAAACTTTAATCCGTTTAACAATGGATTTATGGCTGATGAAAGCGAAATTATCTCAAATATTAAATCTGTATTTATGATAATTACAGGTGCAGCTGGAAGAAAATTAAAAGCTCAATTAGAACATGAACAAGAAATCGTGATGAACTTAGCGGATATTATGGCGGTTGCATTTATGGCTGAGTCAGCAATTTTACGTGTGAAAAAATTACAAGCGAATAAAACTATAGATAAAGAAGAATTGAAAATCAAAACTAAAATGGCACAACTGTATATTTACGAGGCATTAGATATTGCTCGTAAAGCAGCAGACAATGCTATAGATAGTTATGCTTCAGGTGCTGAAAAATTTGCTATGAAACGCGTGGTTGGTTCTTTATTGAAAAATTATGACATCAATCCTAAAGATACCAGACGTGTTATTGCCGATGCAGTTATTGCCGCGAATCAATATCCATTCTAAACTTCGAGTATTTAATATTAAAAAAAGAGCCTGAATTTTCAGGCTCTTTTTTTATTAATTTAAATGTATGCTTTTCTATTCTTTATAAATTATTTATCTCCTTTGTTATTTCAGTCAAATTACACCAACATTACTTTTCTAAATCTTTTCCGAATTCATCTAATGCAACATTGATTTTTTGCATTACATCATAGAAAATTTTTAAATTTTTTGTACCAATTTTATCTTCAATATCTTTCTCTAAACCAAATACAGTTTTCAACGCAATCTTTCTCAATTTTCTTCCTTCAGGAGTAAGAATAACCAATACTTTACGTTGGTCTTTTTCATCTTGTTTGCGAGCTAAATAGCCACTATCTTCTAAAGAATTTAAGGCTCTGGAAATACTATTAGGCTCCATACCAATTCGCGGAGCAATTTTGGTAACCGGAACACCTTCTTCTTCATAAATAGCCATTAATATAAAAGCCATAGAAATGGTGCCATTATATTGCGATGCTTTCTCATTAAATGCTTTGGCAATATTCAGCCATGAAGTTCTAATATGATACAACACCATCTTATCGGCAGCTTCCTGAAATAAATCCATCTTTTAATAATTAAAAATGTTCATTGAAATAAGAATATAAAAATACAAAAAAATGACTGCATGCATTGAATTATTGTAATTTTATTCAATAGTTAATTAATGAAAGATTGGGTTTATGTAGATTATTCAATCTGTATATTTGTATAACTTCAATTATTCAATTAAAAAAACAAAACAATGAACGATTATTTGCAAAATAAAAACCTACGTCAACTTTTAAAAGTTTTAAATATTCCTATTCCTGTTCCGCCAATTTTAAAAAGAAACAACAATCCATATTCTGACGATGAACTTCAACAAAAGAAAATTGCAGTTGCCGGAAAATCATCTGATTTCTTACATCAAATCCAACAAGAAATTAGAATATTAGCCGGAGATGCTACAATCTACGATGCTGTAATAGATGGTTTAGTGGTTAGTTGTGTGGGCATGCAAACTATCGAAGATTTGGAAGACTTATTTACCAATATAAAAAATACTGTACGCAAAATTGCTGCAAATGGTAGAGTTGTGATTGTTTCTAAAGTAGATAATATGAATCCAACAACTTTTGCCGTTCAAAAATCGATTGACGGTTTTGCACGCGCTTTGTCGAAAGAAATTGGAGGCAAAAATGGGATTACAGTCAACTTGCTAAAAATTACCAATGAAGATGTACAGCCTTATGAAGTAGTAAAAGCTGCCACTTTCTTCTTGAGCGATAAATCATCTTTTATAACCGGACAAGTTGTTGAAGTAAACAGAGATAAAGGTCAAGAGATTTCTTCTCCTGTGCGCTTATTGCATGAACAAGTTGCGATTGTTACCGGTGGTGCACGTGGCATTGGCGCAGCAGCAGCCAAAGTATTACATCGCGAAGGTGCAAGAGTCATTATTGTAGATGTGCCTCAAGCAAAAGAAGATGCAGATAGATTAGCGAATGAGATAGAAGGAGAAGCATTTTTAATTGATATTACAAAAGAAGATAGCGCAACTCAATTGCAACAACATATTTTGAAAAATTACGGCAAATTGGATATTTTAGTCAACAATGCCGGTATTACGCGTGATAAAACAATTGCCAAAATGAGCATTGACCAATGGCGAAGTGTATTGAACGTAAATTTAAAAGCATTAATCGAGTTAACGAATACGTTTTTGCAAGATGGATTTTCAGAAAAAGCTAAAGTGGTGAGTTTGTCATCTATCTCCGGAATTGCAGGAAATGTTGGGCAAACGAATTATTCGCTAACAAAAGCAGGTGTAATCGGATTTACAAATAGCATCGCACAAAACAACAATAAAAAGATTTATGCAAATGCTGTTGCGCCAGGATTTATAGAGACAAAAATGACGGAAAATTTACCATTCTTCGTAAAAGAAGGTGGCAGACGATTATCTACTTTGAAACAAGGTGGTTTGCCGGAAGATGTTGCAGAATTAATCGGATTTTTGGCATCACCACTTTCTGATGGAATAAACGGACAATACATCAGAGTTTGCGGTGGAAGTATGCTTGGCGCATAATTGCATTCATACTTATGTTTTATGGCTTCTTTTTTTCATTTTTTTTAAGGATAATTTGATTTATTATTTAATAATTGTTATTTTTGCCGAAATAATTTATTAATAAAAATATCAACCTTAAATAAAGAATTATGAAAAAACAGTTGATTGTCGCATTCTTCTTAATGTCATCAATTGGGATGTTTGCAGGCGAAACATTTCTTACAAAAGAAATGCTACAGAGCAACATGCTAAAACCGGGTAAAGTAAAAAAGCAAAAAACAACCAAAACAAAACCCGAAGGAAATGGTTGGTTTATATATGTAAGTGGAGGATATGGAATTCCGTTTCTATCTACTAACAAAAAATCTCCTTTAAAAGAAATTGGCGATAAATATTGGTATCAACACGGTGCAACATTGGATGTTCATCCACTTTATGGCACAAATGGTGGTGGATTTGCATTCAATTTAGGTTGGGGAAAAATGTTTAATAAATATATCGGAATTGATGTGATGCATACATTTGCTTGGCATCCTGAACGATTAGATGCAAAAATTGATTTAGATACATATTATGCTTCACAAAAAACGGGAACATTTGCTATGTATGTTTCACCGCATGCTGTGTTTCATTGGGATAACAACAAACGTTTTGGCGTAACCGGAAGAGTTGGTGTTGTGCTTCCTATTTTTGGTAATGTAATTACACGTGCTTATATTGATGATAAACAAGGTAGAGTATTGGAAACGCTTAGTGGCTTCCCAATTATTCCGGTTAATATTAAAGATTTATTAGAGTTGGAGATAGAAATTGAAGGCAAATCAAAAACTGCATTGCATCCCACAATTGGCGTGAGTACATCATTAGGATTTGATGTTAAATTGAATAAGCTATTAACGATGTTTGCAGAAGTGCGTCTTCAAGCTTATACTATTAAACCGAAAGAAACAAAGTTTTATGAATTTAGACAAACTACTACACTTAAAATCTTAGGTGTTCCGGCTAATTTCTTGTTAGATTTATTAGTTCCTCCTGGTGGATTACCTCTAAATATTGCAAATGTGGACGAAGCGCCTGCATACTTAACTCAATATGTATATAGAGATCAGATTACAGAAGAATCTAATACAGCTCGTTACGGCTATAAAGAATTATTGGATTTAGATCCAAATAAACCGCAAGTTGATTTAGACAAACCGAGGGATGAAGTAGCAACGAAAATGAATGCAACAAGTTTATATTTTAATTTAGGCTTGCGTATCAACTTTGACCAAGTAAAATTGAGAAAGAAAAATAAAGCAGATTAATCTTAGCTTAAACGATAATATTTTAAAGTGTGTACATTGTACACACTTTTTTTTTATTTAAATCTGAAATGAAATAACTGTGACATATCAAAGAGTTTGTTGATACGCAATGCGGCTCGTGTTGTAAATCTTATTTTCAATTTTTGTTTATCATCAAAAAACTTAATAGCTCTGATTAATTCAATATGTTTACTCCAACTTGAGATTGTTTTAGGATCTAAGATTCCCCATTTTAAATGTGCATTTTTCATCCCGGCAGCTTTTATTCTTGCATCTACAAAGAAAATGCCCATTTGAGAAATTACATCAAACATGATTTCTGCACCTTTTAACTTTGGAGCAATTGTTGTAAAAAATGCTTGGACGTCAGCCTCTTTAAAATAAGGTAAAACGCCTGGAATGGTAATCAATAATCCATTAGAGATATCTCCGATATCATCTATCCAAGAATAATCAAACATCGACTTAGCAATATATGTTACACGATTATTTGGTGGAGGTAAAAGTTGCTTTCTTAGTGCCATTGAATCGGGCATATCTAAATCATACCAAAGTGCTTTGCCATTATCACATCTATAATAAGTGGTATCTAATCCTGAGCCAATATCCAATATTTTTCCATTAGGATTTTTCACTAAAAAAGCACGAATTGTTTCATCCATTTTATAAGCTCTGTAACACAAACCATATATTCCGATTTCCGTCATATTGCGCAACAACTTTTTTTCATTTACTTCAAGTTGTTTATAGAGTTCAACAGATTTAGTATCGTTTAAAATTGGATGCTTAAATTCTGTTTCTTTTACTCTTGCAATTAAAGGCAATAATAAAGTTTCTTGTACTGTACCTAATTGTAGTTTTATTTTCTTGTTCATTCTTTTTTTTCTTTATTCAGGATGATAATCGCTTTCTTTATTTTTTAAAATATCGTCGAGATTCATACTCATCTTTTTACATTTATGTTGAACAAATAATTCCATTTGGTCGTCATAGTGTTTGTTGCCTTCCACATTGCTCGCACCATAAGGCGAAACACTTTCTATAATCGGACCATTTTCTGTGAACTGTACCAACTCAATATAACTTTCTCCTGCCTCAGCTTTGTATTTTCCATTTTTATATTTGCTAATCCACATGGTTGCGTTAACATCCGGAATCCCACCAATGGGCAATGCTTTATTTCCTCTCACAAGTTTTTGTAAATCGCCTAAAGGAACTTCTAAAGTGCCGAAATATTTTAATAAATGCGCTTGAGCTTCTTCTACACATTGTACTAAAAACCATTCTTTAATTCTTGTTCGCACTGCCGGAAAATGACCTTCATCAACGAGTTTGTCAATAATTTGTTTAACGATTAAAGCAACCATTGATGCTTGTTTATTGTTTACATCAGCACTTCTATTCCATTTTTTTAGAAGCTCTAAACTTTCTTTTATTTGCGGATATTTTTTCGGGTCGAGATGAAGAATATCTTCAATGTTTATCATGGCATAATTAAACGCCGGATTCATGAATTTTTGATCATATTTTATGGCTTTAAATTCATCATAAGATATTTTCTCTTTGGAAGAAAATAAATATTCCGTTCTTAAAGCTCTATTGTCGTTATATGCAAAATAAAAATCTTTCAAACTATTCAAATTTTTATTCATATTTTCTGATTTTTTTGTGCAGAAAAATGGTGTGTTGTTGTTGTTGAATAAAAATCCACATTCAGGATTTATAACTTTTAGTAAACTGTCATAAGTGTAATAATCATTGGCTTTCCAAAGCGTTGCTGAAGTATCGCCGGGCAATACATGCCACCAATCATAGTGCTTATTTCGCTTAGGAAATTGACCATAATCGATATACATAATATTGTCAAATTTGTCTGCATACATAATATTTAAACCCGGAAATGCCATTGTTTTTAATGCAGACTGGAATTCATCTAAATTTTTAGCTTTATTCATCTGGTACCATTGCTCCGCACCACGAATATCAAATGCAGCAGGAAATCGAAGTGCATAATAGTTCCCATCTTTTTCTAATGTTGGACCGTAAACACTTTCATAAAAAGTTTTAGTAATCGGGATTTTAAAAATCCAAAACAACTTCACCCATATGCGCACTTTCTTTACCTTTAGTGTCAACCATTTTCCGTCAAATTGATATTTTAATTTTTCTGTCGGATGCATTTTTAATTTATAAACATCATCATGGTCGGCAAAACTAACTGTATGTGCCCAACCTAAATTTTCATTTGCGCCATGAAAAATTGTAACGCCGCCAGGAAATGTCCCACCTAAAATATTCCAACCTTCATTAGAATGTAAATGTGCTTCGTACCAAGAATATGGACCTTCTAATGGCTGATGTGAATTGATGCCGAGATATGTATTTCCATCTTTAGTTTTATGACTGTTTACAGCAAAAGCATTGCTGCCTTTGGGTTGCCTCAAGAAATTATTTTCAATAGAACCATTCGTAATTTTCATGATAGAAAACGGAACATTCGACATTAATGCCAAACCAATAGTATAACCTACAATTACATCTTTTTCAGTAATAGGAAAGGTGTTGTCTAACCAAACTTTTTCAGGATGTAGTTTTGCGTATTTATTGACAGCTAATACATAAGCACTTAGTATGTTTCTAAATTTAGGTGAAAAACTTGTTTCAAAATTCTTATCAACTGTTTCGCGCGCGCCTAAAACAGCACACAAAAAATCCATGATGGCACCATCTTTTCCTTTTACTTCAGATAATCTGCAACGTGCAGTTAATAGATTTTCTTGCATACTTTTAAAATCATCTTCAGCAGTTGCCCAAGCCAATCCATAAGCCACTTCTTCATCCGTATTTCCATATATATGCGGAACTCCATATTGGTCGCGAATAATTCTTACATTCTTTGGGTTGATTTCTATTGAGAATATTGCTGATGCGATGAAGCTTAGAATAATATAAATAATCGTCTTTTTCATTTGATGGATTTGTGATAGTAAGATACTTGTTTTACTTCAATTTATTTTTATAGTAAGCCGGAAATTAGCTAATGATAAATCGAATTTTTTAGCATGAAGAAATAATGGTAACAGAATATCATAAATTTGTGCTCTTTCTTAATTTCCTTATCTTCACAAAAAAAATAATATGTACATCTTAGTTGTTAACTGCGGAAGCTCCTCTCTAAAAGCTGATGTATTAGACTTACAATCAAAAAAAACAATCATAGAATTAGATGCAGAACGATTGCCTTTGCAACCAATTATTCATATAAATAATGAAGAAGTAGTTTATGATGGAAAACTCGAATTGGGAGAAATTCTCGTTTTCTGTCTGGATAAAATAAAATCGGAATTAGGTGATAAAAAAATTGAAGGCATTGGACATCGAGTGGTTCACGGTGGCGATTATTACAGTCAACCGGTTTTAATTGATGAAAAAGTTGAAAATGCCATCGAAGAATTATGTGCGTTAGCTCCATTGCACAATCCGGCAAATTTATTGGGAATTCAGAAAGCCAAACAAGTTTTTGCCGACTTACCTAATGTGGCAGTCTTTGACACAGCCTTTCATCAAACATTACCCAACCGAGCAAAACAATATGCAATTGATAAAGAAATTATAAAAAAATACAATATCAAACGATATGGCTTTCACGGAACAAGTCATAAATATATTGCAGAGCGAGCAGGCACATTCTTAAAGCAAGACATCAAACATTTGAGAATGATTTCTTGTCATTTAGGAAATGGCGCAAGTGTATGTGCAATCGAATTTGGTAGAAGTATAGAAACATCTATGGGAATGACGCCGGTAGAAGGTTTAGTTATGGGCACTCGAAGTGGCGATATTGATGCCGGGATTATTTCATTTTTACAAACCAAAGAAAATTGGACAGCACAACAAGCCGAAGATTTTTTGAATAATAAATCAGGCTTGGCAGGATTAAGTGGTTTGAGTAATGATATGCGCGATATATTACAAAAAGCAAGCGAAGGTGATGAAAATGCACGAACTGCTATTCAAGTTTTTACTCATCGGCTGACTAAATACATCGGCGCCTACACAGCATTAATGGGTGGATTAGATGTGTTGATTTTTACTGGTGGCATTGGCGAAAATAGCGCAAATATTAGAAATCGTGTTTGTCAACGTTTGGATTTTTTAGGTATTCTTTTAGATGAAGATAAAAACAAATCCACGCAACTAAGTAATGAAAATGATGTTTCCAATATCTCAGACGAAAATGCAAGAGTAAAAACATTAGCCATAAAAACGGATGAGCAATTGGCAATTGCAATAGAAACTCAAAAAATAGTTGAAGAAAAAAATAAAGTTAATTGCATTCCGAAAATTCCAATTGCCATTTCTGCAAGACATGTACATCTTACACGCGAAACAATAGATATTTTATACGGAAAAGGATATGAGTTAACTTCGTATAAACCGTTATCTCAACCCGGACAATTTGCAGCCAATGAAACAGTAACTATTGTAGGTCCAAGAAATAAATATGAAAATGTGCGGATTTTAGGACCATTGCGCAGTAAAGACCAAGTAGAAATTTCTAAAACTGATGAATTTTTCTTAGGTATCGATGCGCCGGTTCGCGAAAGCGGAAATGTTGCCGGAACGCCGGGAATAAAATTGATTGGAAAGAATGGAGAAACAACTATTAAAGAAGGTGTAATTGTTGCTTGGCGCCATATTCACATGCATCCAACTGATGCTGAATTATTCGGCGTTAAAGACCAAGATATAGTCAGCGTAGATGTTGACGATAATGAACGTCCTTTAACATTCAAAAATGTGATTATTCGTGTATCAGATAAATTTAAATTAGAAATGCATATCGATACTGATGAAGGCAATGCTGCTGAAATAAAATCAGGCGAACAAGGTACTTTAATGACGACCACAAAATTAGTAAGCTTGAATACTAAGAATGTTTAATAGTTAAAAAACTGAATTGCATAAGCTATTAAAAAAATACAAAGTAATAAGCATAAATGTTTGATGTAGAAAATATTTATGCTTCAGAAAATTCCTTTACCTTTGAACATAATTTGAACTTATGAGAAATCTAATTCTTTTGATTGTAGTGCTTTTTTCTACTTTCACAATAAATGCAAAAGAAGATGTTGTAGGAAAAAATGTGGATACAACTGTAATTCCAGGTGATGATTTTTTTAATTATGCTAACGGAAATTGGATAAAACACAACCCAATTCCGGCTGCTTACTCTATGTGGAGCATTGGTAATTTAGTTCAAGAAGATGTTTGGGAAAAACTTAAAGCCATTAACGAAAATGCTTTAAAATCAGAATCAAAAGATGAAAATACACGCAAAATCCACGATTTCTATAAAACAGCAATGGATACACTTGCCATTGAACAAACAAAACTTACACCACTTCAAACCGACTTAAATAAAATTGCACAAATCAAATCCATTCCCGACTTGCTCAATGAAATTGCTTACTTAAGTACTATTGGTGTGCCAACTGGTTTTGATTTAGGTATCTATCAAGATATGAAAAACAGTGACGTTTATGCTTTGTATTTATCTCAAGGAGGAATTGGATTGCCTGATAGAGATTATTATTTCAATGATGATGCACGTACTAAAAAGATAGTCAAAGATTATAAGAATGTGCATTTGAAACGGATGTTACATTTCGTAAAACGAAAATATCAACGCAGTTCAAATCAAGTTTTTAATTTAGAAAAAAGCTTAGCACTCAAATCACGAAAATTAGAAGATTTACGCGATCCTTATGCCAATTACAACAAGATGTCTGTTGCTCAATTAAATCAACTAACACCTAATATAAATTGGAATTCTTTTTTTACAGCTTTAAAAATAAATACTGATTCAGTAATTGTTGGTCAGCCTGAGTTCTTTACTCAATTCGATAGTTTACTACAAGCTGTACCACTTTCTACTTGGAAAAATTATTTGCGCTTTCATCTACTATCAAATTATGCCAACTACCTGAATGAAAAAATCAATAAAGAAGATTTTAGATTTTATGGCAAAGTACTTCGTGGTCAACAAGAACAATTGCCAAGATGGAAACGAGCATTATCTTGGGAAGAAGGCGCAATGGGTGAATTACTTGGTCAGTTATATGTAAAAGATAATTTTTCACCTCAAACTAAGGAACGCTACGAAAATTTATGCGATGATGTATTTGCTGCATTTGCAGAGCGTATAAAGAATTTAGATTGGATGAGTGAAGCCACAAAACAAAAATCATTGCAGAAATTAAACGCAGTAACCAAAAAAGTAGGCTATCCTGATAAGTGGAAAGATTTTTCTAACTTAATAACTACAGACAAAAGTTTAGTAGAAAATATAAAAAATGCCGATAAATTTTGGAATGATTATTATGTTCAAAAACTAAATAAACCGGTTGATAGAACAGAATGGGATATGACTCCACAAACCTATAATGCGTATTACAATCCTTCTAATAATGAAATTGTTTTGCCGGCAGGAATTTTTGTAATTCCGGGATATAAAGATAGTGAGATTGACGACGCAGTAATATATGGATATGCAGCAGCTTCTACAATTGGTCACGAAATTACACATGGTTTTGACGACGAAGGCAGACAGTTCGACGCCAAAGGAAATTTACAAAATTGGTGGTTGCCCGAAGATGAAAAAGAATTCAATGAAAAAGCCCAAAAATATGTAGAGCAATTCAACAATTATATAGTCTTAGATTCAATGCATATCAATGGAGAAGCAACATTAGGTGAAAATATCGCCGATTTAGGTGGTTTAGTTATAGCTTTAGATGCCTTCAAAAAAACACAACAATATAAAGAAGGTAAGCTTATCGACGGGTTTACTCCGTTACAACGTTATTTTTTAGGCTATGCATTAGGTTGGCTCAGCCATCAACGAGACGAAGAATTGGCAACACGTGTCCTCACAGATGTACATTCACCTGCATTTTTGCGTGTAAACGGGCCATTTTCCAATATTGATGATTGGTATAATGCCTTTCATGTATTGCCAAATAATAAAATGTACAGAGCACCATCTGAACGTGTAAGAATTTGGTAATGAATTATTTATAGTGTTTATTACGAAATTGTATAATCAATTTAACGATATTATTTCGTCGCCACTTATAAGGCGGAATATGCCACTTAGCTTTTAAAACATACCATTTACTAAACATCTGTAATTAGCAAAATAGTTTGAGGTAATATTGTACTTGCAAGCAGAGTTGTTTACGTTCCTCTCATTTTATCTGCTTGGTTGTTTACGGCTTTTTTAGACCCTGAAGTTTTTAGAAACATAACCAATAGTTTAAGTTTCCATTGTATGGAAACTTATTTTTTGCAAATTCTGTTTATAATATTAGACATCGTGTAACTTTTTACAATTGAGATAGTCTAATTGATAAACATACAATATATAACCATTGAACTAAATATATGAACAATATCTACAAAATATTATTTTTCTTCTTATGCAGCCTATTCCTTTTAAATCCTAACATTAGTGTAGCGAAAGATCAAGATTCCGGAGATATAAATGTTACCTTTAGAAGTATTTGGAAATATGAAATGGAACATCCAAAATATTCTCCTGAAGATGGCATCGCAAAGAAAATATTTTATCTTTCCTTAAACTCGGATGGCACCTTTCATCAATATGTTCAAATTGTTCCACTTATACCTCAAGATTATTTTAGAGTGAAAAATTATACCGTTGATGGAAAATGGAAAGAAAAAGATGGAAAGCTAATCTTAACAGAATATGGCAAAGAAAATTCTATTGATTTTAACTATATATTTAATAATTTTGAAAATATTGACAACCAATATATTGCTACTAAGAAATAGTTTTTTAATTCTTATCGATTGAATATATTTTCGCTCTTTCTTAGAAAGGGCGTTTTTTTTATTTCTAAATTATTAATTCTATCTTCTTCCAACTTGTATAGACTTGTATTTTGTAAATTTAACCGACATAAACACGCAGCAACTCTGCAAAATGGAACAAAAAATAGACATCGTTTTATTAGAACAATTGCAAAATAGTTTAGAAGGAGAATTATTTTTCAATGATACCATGCGCATCTTATACGCTACAGATGCATCGGTATATAAAGAATATCCGAGTGCTGTTTGTTATCCCAAAAATGAAAAAGATATTCAATTACTTATCCAATTTGCAAACCAACATAGGATAGCATTAATTCCTCGAACTGCCGGAACTTCACTGGGCGGTCAAGTAGTAGGCAATGGCATTATCATCGATTTTTCTAAATATTTTACTCAACTTATTTCCGTTAATGCAGAAGAAAAATATTGCATCGTTCAACCGGGCATTATTCGTGATGATTTGAATCGGATGCTACAACCACATCAATTGTTTTTTGCTCCTGAAACTTCAACAGCAAACCGCGCTATGATTGGCGGAATGGTAGGCAATAATTCGTGTGGCACAAACTCTATTCGATACGGTGCTACTCGTCAACATGTACTTTCGTTGAAAGGATTTTTGAGCGATGGCTCTGAAGTAGTGTTTGAAGAGTTGAGTAACGAGGAATATACAAACAAATTAAACCAAGATAATTTAGAAGGCAGCATCTATAAATTTTTAAATGATACATTAAGCAATGAAGATGTAAAACAAGAAATAGAAAGCCAATTTCCAAACAAAAAAATACATCGCAGAAATACAGGTTATGCCATAGATGAGTTGATACAACAGCAACCTTTTAATCCAAATGGCAAACATTTTAATCTTTGTGAACTCATTTGCGGAAGCGAAGGAACATTAGCATTTATAACTGAAATAAAATTACATTTAGAACCATTACCGCCAAAAGAAAAAGTTGTAGTAGCTGTACATTTTAAAACGTTACAGGAAAGTTTACGTGCCACAGTTATTGCTATGCAACATCAACCAACCGCTTGCGAGTTGATGGATAAAATTATTTTAGATTGCACCAAAGAAAATATTGAACAACGCAAAAATAGATTTTTTGTTAAAGGCGATCCGGAAGCCATTTTATGCGTGGAATTTCACGCTGATACAACAGCAGAAATAAACGAAAAAATTAAGGCTCTGCAAACTTCATTCGAAAAGGAGAATCTCGGCTATCATTTTCCGGCATTATACGGAGATGACATCAAAAAAGTTTGGAATTTACGCAAAGCAGGCTTGGGTTTATTAGCCAATATTCCAGGCGATAAAAAAGCCGTTGCCGTGATAGAAGATACTGCCGTTGCCGTAGAAGATTTGCCGGCATATATCCAAGAATTTACGGAGATTATGGATAGCCATAAACAACAATCGGTTTATTATGCGCACGCAGGAGCCGGCGAATTACATTTGCGTCCTATTTTAGATTTAAAGAAAAAAGAAGATCGAGTTTTATTTAGAACGATTGCTACTGAAAATGCGCAGTTAGTAAAAAAATATAACGGCTCGCTAAGTGGAGAACATGGCGATGGTCGTGTGCGTGGCGAGTTTATACCCTTAATGATTGGCAAAAATAATTATGAATTATTGCGTCAATTAAAATACACGTTTGATAAAAACAATATTTTAAATCCGGGAAAAATTGTCGATACACCGCCGATGGATACTTCATTGCGCTATGAAGAAAATCAAGAAACAAAACAGTTTGATACCGTTTTTAATTTTGATAAAGATGGCGGTATTTTGCGTGCAGCAGAAAAATGCAATGGCAGTGGTGATTGTAGAAAATTACATACGAGTGGAGGCACGATGTGTCCTTCTTATATGGCAACGCGAAATGAAAAAGATTCTACACGTGCTCGTGCCAACATCTTACGCGATTTTTTAACCAATTCCAATCAAGAAAATAAATTCAACCATAAAGAAATTTATGAAGTGATGGATTTGTGTTTGAGTTGTAAAGGATGCGTGTCTGAGTGTCCGTCAAACGTAGATATTCCAACGTTGAAAGCGGAATTCTTACATCAATATTATAAAGAAAATGGCGTGCCCTTGCGCACTAGAGCGATAGCAAACATTGGTAAATTGAGTCGTTTGGCAATGTGGTTTCCTCGATTGAGCAATTTCGTATTAACCAATCGATTTATTTCAGGAATTTTAAAGAAAATCTTGCGTATTGCACCGAATCGTTCGATGCCGTTGTATTATAAAGAAACCTTGTTGAGTTGGTATAAGAAAAATAAAAAAGCATTAGAAATCAAAACGACTTTTAAAGGAAGAGTGTATTTGTTTTTTGATGAATTTACCAATTTTAATGATGTTGAAATCGGCATAAAAGCCTTGAAATTATTAGCTAAATTGGGTTATGAAGTCGAGTATTTAAAACATGAAGATAGCGGTCGCGCGCATTTGTCTAAAGGTTTAATCGAAGAAGCACAACGCTTAGCAAAACAAAACGTAAAAATTTTTAGTGCTTGGATAAATAAAGATGTTCCGTTAATTGGAATTGAACCATCAGCTATTCTAACTTTCCGAGATGAATATCCGAGATTAGTAGATAGAAAAGATACCGAAACTACTAAAAGATTGGCGCAACATTGTTTTATTATTGATGAATTTATTGCCAATGAAATAAGAAAAGGAAACATCACTTCTGAGCAATTTACAGATGCTGAACGCCAAATAAAATTGCAAGGTCATTGTCATCAAAAAGCACTTTCATCAGTTCAGCCTTCTATTGTGATGATGAGTTTGCCTAAAAATTATCATGTAGAAAATATTCCAAGCGGTTGCTGTGGTATGGCAGGCAGTTTTGGTTATGAAAAAGAACATTTTGATGTGAGTATGCAAGTAGGCGAGTTGGTTTTATTTCCTGCTGTTCGCAATGCTAAAGAAGATTGCATCATTGCGGCAAGTGGTACAAGTTGCCGACATCAAATTAAAGATGGTACACACAAAATTGCTTTGCATCCGGTAGAAGTGCTTTATGATGCTTTATTGTAAATAGCAAATTTTAGAGTTTCTCTTTCTTGTTTTCTAAAATTTCTAAAAGATTTTTTTTTGCTCTGTGTAGTTGAACTTTAATAGTTGTTACCGGAATATGTAACGCTTCTGACATTTCCTCGTAGCTATATTCTTTAAAATAGCGCAACGTAATTACTTGCGAAAATGTTGGCGACATCGACTGAACTATTTCTTGTAATGCATCTTTGCGTTGTAGTTTTATTAAGTCGGTTTCCGGTGTGTTTTCCGTGCTGAAGTTGATGTTGTCTTCAATCGTTTTATTTTCTTCATCTAAAGAAATTTTATCAATGCTTTTCTTTCTCAAAAAATCAATACAAGTATTAGATGCAATCTTGTAAAGCCAAGTAGAAAAGGCAAATTGCGGCGAATATTGTTCAATTTTATCAAATGCTTTGGCAAAAGTTTCTATCGTTAAATCTTCGGCATCTTCGCTGTTTCGAACTATCTTTAAAATAATATGATAAATGGATTTTTGATATTTTTCCATTAATGCTGAATATGCTTTTTGATCGCCTTTTTTTGCGGCTTCCAGCAACTCATCATCAATTGCATTATGTTTTTTTATTTCCATTTTTTTGTCGGATTAATTAAACTCAAACTGCCAATTATTACAGTAAAAAAACAATAAAAAATATCTAAGAAAATAGTAAAAATCCATAGTTTGTTGAGTTGTAATCGCTTGTTTAGAAAGTACTGAATACTCGTTAAACATACAACATAAAATCCAAAAAATCCAAGCACAAATGTTATAGTGTCTTTTTCTAAAAAAAGAAAATAATTCACGGCAAAGTGTAACACCAAACAATAGAATAATAACTTAGAAAACAAAAAACCACCAAGCACAAGTCGATGATGCAAGGCATATAAATTTCCACTTTCAAAATGTCTCATTTTTTGTTGGATGTATTTTGTAAATGTCGGTTGAGGTGCACTATAAGTATAGCTATCTGTTGTCAGACAAACTTCCGTATTTTCTTTTGTTGCCAAGCTCTGAATCATCAAATCATCATCGCCGGAAGCCACTTCTAATTCTTGTTTTTCCCAAATCTTACGTTGCGCTAAACTTGTTTTATACAACACATTTCTGCCGACGCTCATATACGGCATTTTTAAAATTGCCCAACCTATATATTGCATTGCCGTCAACGCCGTTTCATAAGTAATAACCGCACTCAAAAACGATTGATGCTGATAATATGGCGAGATGCCTAACACAATTTCTTTTTCTTCATCTGTGCAGTTGAGCATTTCCTGTATCCAATTTGATGATGTCGGACAACAATCGGCATCAGTTAATAAAACATAGTCGCTCGTAACGGAATGAATGCCTTTGTGCAATGCATATTTTTTTCCTTTTCCAATTTTTTCATCAGCATTAATTCTTAGTATGGATATTTTTTTATGCTCATTTTTTATGGGAATTGCTGAACCATCATCAACAATCAAAATATCAAAATTATCATAATCTTGTGCTAATAAAACAGGCAAGTTTTTTTCTAAAATTTGATAATCATCTTTTACACAAATAATAATTGTTACGGATGCTTGTGTGTTGTTTTTATTTTTTGGAGATGATTTACGATGAATCGCTAAATATAAAATCAACAAATAAGTTAGTTGAAAAACAGCGCAAAGAATAAACAATAGCAATAGCAAGTTCACTCAATAAAAATAAACGTTTTTATCGTATTTTTGTCCATTTAATCCAAGCATAAACAAGCATAAATTTTTTAAATAAGCACATATTTTGACTTTCGAAATTCTACATACCGATTCTAATTCTTCAGCACGTATTGGCAAAATAGAAACTGCACACGGCACAATTGAAACACCGATTTTTATGCCGGTTGGCACACAAGCTACCGTGAAAGCGGTTCATTTTTCAGAATTGGAATCAGCCATAAAGGCACAAATAATATTGGGTAATACGTATCATTTGTATTTGCGTCCGGGTTTAGAGTTGCTACAAAAAGTCGGTGGTTTACATCAATTTACAAATTGGCAAAAACCAATGTTGACTGATAGTGGCGGCTATCAAGTATATTCGCTTTCGCATAGACGAAAATTAACCGAACAAGGTGTAACTTTTCAATCGCATATTGATGGCAGCAAACATTTATTTACGCCGGAAAATGTAATGGATACTCAGCGCATTATTGGTGCTGATTTTATAATGGCTTTTGACGAATGTACACCTTATCCATGCGATTACAACTATGCCAAAAAATCGTTGAAAATTACACACGATTGGCTGTTGCGATGTATAGAACGATTTGATAATACAACACCATTATATGGCTATGAACAAACCTTAATTCCGATAGTGCAAGGTTCTGTGTATAAAGATTTGCGTATGGAATCTTCGGAGTTTATTGCACAACAAAACCGACCGGCAAATGCCATTGGCGGCTTGGCAGTAGGCGAACCGGCTGAAATAATGTATGAAATGACAGACATTGTTTGCAAAATTTTGCCGAAAGATAAACCACGTTATTTAATGGGCGTTGGCACACCGGCAAATATTTTAGAATCTATAGCGTTAGGAATTGATATGTTTGATTGTGTTATGCCGACGAGAAATGCGAGACATGGTTTGTTGTTTACAACAGAAGGCATCATCAACATAAAAAATCAAAAATGGAAAGATGATTTTTCGCCGATAGATAAAAATGTTCCGGCACCAACGAGCCAAAATCATACAAAAGCTTATTTGCGTCATTTGTTTGTAGTAGAAGAATATTTGGCGGCACAAATTGCGAGTATCCAAAATTTATCTTTTTATTTATGGTTGGTAAAACAAGCACAAACGAAAATTAAAGAAGGTATATTTGTTGAGTGGAAGAACGAAATGGTGCAGAAATTAATGCAACGTTTGTAAGGTTGTTTAAATAAATTTATTGAAAGAACAGTTACTTGAAAATACTCGATAGATATATAATCCAAAAATTTATTGTAACATTTTTCTTTGCTATTTTTTTGTTGATAGCTATCGCAATTGTTATCGATATTACTGAAAAAATAGACGATTTTATTTCCAATCAAGCACCATTATACGAAGTTATCGTTCACTATTATTTTAATTTTATTCCTTGGATAGGTTTGATGTTGGCACCGCTTTTTGTGTTTGTTTCGGTTGTCTATTTTACTTCAAGATTAACTACCAATACGGAAATTATTTGTATGCTCAATGGTGGCGTTAGTTTTTATAGATTGTTAGTGCCATACATTTTTACATCAATTTTATTTGCTTTACTTTTCGCTTATTACAATCATTATATATTGCCGAAAAACAATAAAACGCGCATCCATTTTGAAGAACAATATGCATCTAAAAAAGATAAAAAGAAAACATCCATCAATTATCATTTTCAAATAGGTAGAGATACGTTTATCTATACTCAATCTTTTGATATGTATTCCAATACCGGCTATCGTTTCAGTATTGAAAAAATAAAAGATTTCAAACAATTGTACAAACTGAGTGCAGATAATATTTTATGGGATTCTACGAAACATCAATGGAAATTATTGAATTGGAAATACAGGCAAAATGTTGGGAATATTGATAAAGTGCAAAAAGGAAAAGACACATTTATGACACTTCCGATTGGTGTAAAAGAATACGAAACCCAAACGTATGATATTGAAGCCATGACCACCAAAGAACTAAAAAAGTACATTGTAGATCAAATTCACAAAGGAAATGAAAATGTAAGTACATATAAAATTGAAGCCTATCGACGAAGTGCAGTGCCTTTTTCTACTATTATTTTAACACTTATTGCAGTTGCGATGACCACCAGAAAAGTACGAAACGGAATGGGCATTTATGTAGTAATAGCCCTTTTGTTGAGTAGTTCTTACATCGTAATTCAACAATTTTCTACCGTATTTGCCACAAAAGGCAACCTTGACCCATTATTAGCAGTTTGGATTCCGAATATCATTTATGGATTTATTGCCATATTTCTACTGTTGAGAGCACCGAAATAGTAAATAATGTTTTTTGTTAAAAGCGCATTAATTTTATTGAAATTGGCTATTGATAAGGCTTGTAAATTGCTATTTTCCTAAAATATTGTTACCTTTGCAGTCCATTTTTTTACGCAATTAAACAATCTGTGTAGAATTTTGGTGAGCTATTTATTTTATTAACATTTTAAATCAGTCAATTTTGACAAACAAATCAAAACAAGCCGAAGAACACGATGAAGTGATTCCGGTACACAAAGAAAAAGAAATTATCGAGCGCGAAACTATTGATATCGAAGCTCGAAAAGTAAACGCTGAAGAATTCGATTGGAATGTCAGCAAAAGAGGTGCAAACCATTATTCTAAAGAAAAAATCGCAGAATTAGAAAATTTCTACGACCAAACTTTCAGACAAATTGAAGACAACGAAATAGTAAAAGCTATTGTAACAGGCATCACTGATTCTGACGTTATCTTGAATATCGGCTTCAAATCTGATGGCATGATTCCAAGATCAGAGTTTAAAGATCTTCCGGAATTAAAAATTGGAGATGAAGTAGATGTTTATGTAGAAAACAAAGAAAACAAAAAAGGACAATTAGTGCTATCTCGCAAAAAAGCAAAATTGACCAAAGCTTGGGATTATATCTGTGAAGCAAATGCAAAAGATACTGTTGTTAAAGGTCGCGTAATCAGCAAAACTAAAGGTGGATTAATCGTTGACTTGTTTGGCATGGAAACTTTCTTGCCGGGCTCTCAAATTGATGTAAAACCAATTACTGACTACGATCAATACGTTGGTAAAACAATGGAATTTAAAGTCGTAAAAATTAACGACACTATTAAAAATGCCGTTGTTTCTCACAAAGCGCTTATAGAAAGTGGCTTAGAATCTCAACGTCAAGAAATCATCAGCAAATTAGAAAAAGGTCAAGTATTAGAAGGAACTATTAAAAATATTACGGATTTCGGTGCATTCATCGATTTAGGTGGTGTTGATGGTTTATTATACATTACTGACATTTCTTGGGGACGTATCAACCATCCAAGCGAAGTGTTGAAAATGGATCAAAAATTAGAAGTTGCCGTTATCGATTATGATGATAATAAAAAACGTATCTCTTTAGGCTTAAAACAACTTCAACCACATCCTTGGGATTCAATTCCGGATTCTATTGAAGTAGGCACTAAAGTAAAAGGTAAAATCGTAAATATTGAAGATTACGGTGGGTTCTTAGAAATTACTCCGGGAGTTGAAGGTTTGATTCACGTTTCTGAAGTTACTTGGAGCAATCAACCAATCAATTCTCACGATTTCTTCAATTTAGGAGATGAGTACGAAGCAATGGTGGTTACGTTAGATAAAGAAGAACGTAAAATGTCATTGAGCTTAAAACAAATGACAGAAGATCCTTGGAAACATATCGCAGAAAAATATCCTGTAGGTACAAAATTAAAAGGTATCGTGAAAAACATTACACCTTATGGCGTTTTTGTTGAGTTGGATGAAGTTGTTGGTGGTATGATTCACATTTCTGACCTTTCTTGGACAAAACGATATAACCATCCTTCAGAGTTTACGAAAGTAGGCAATGAATTAGATGTTGTTGTTTTGGAAATTGATACAGAAAATAAGAAAATTGTTTTAGGACATAAACAATTGGAAGAAGATCCTTGGGATACATTTGAAACTTTGTTCCCTGTTGGTTCTGTTCATCAAGCAACAGTATTAAAACGTGAAGACAAAGGTGCTATCGTTCAATTACCTTACGGTATCGAAGCATTTGCGCCAACACGTCACATCAAGAAAGAAGATGGAAAATTAGCAGAAGTAGATGAAGTATTAGATTTCAAAGTATTGGAGTTTGATAGAGATGACAAACGCATTATTGTATCGCACACTCGTGTAAACGAAGATGCAAAACTAGAAGAGAAGAAAGCTGCTGATGGAGAGAAGAAGAAAGAAGTGAGAAGAACAAAAGATGCGATTGATAAAACCAATAGCAAAATTGAGAAATCTACACTCGGCGACTTAGGTGTTCTTTCTGATTTAAAATCAAAAATGGAAGAAGAAAATAAATAAAACTCTTCTTTTTTAAGTTTACAGCCCACAATATTTTGTGGGCTTTTTTATTTTTGAATTTACTTTAGATAAGTAGTCAGCAACTCAAGTAAATGTTGATTTCTTTCTGTATTACTAAAATATTACGACTTTATTTTCCATATAAAATTTTGTATTTTTGGTCATCAAAAAAATGTCGAACCATGAGTGAAACAGCAGAGAAGAACCTAAACGACAAACTTTCTACTTTAGGGTTCTCTAACACCAACATCATCAAAAACATTCCAAGAGAAGAACTTATTCAAAAATCAGTTGACCAAAATCTTGCAGTTCTAAACGATTTAGGTGCTTTATGTGTAGATACCGGAGAATTTACCGGGCGATCGCCTAAAGATAAATTTACAGTTAAAGACGCTTTAACAGAAAATGCAGTTGATTGGAATGCTATCAATCAACCTTTTTCACCGGAAGATTTTGCCAACTTGCAAGCAAAAGTAGTAGCACATTTAGATGCGCAGGAAGAAATTTACATTCGTGAAGTGGCTGCTTGTGCGGATGCTACATATAAATTAAATGTTTGTGTTGTTACAGAAACACCTTGGGCTTCATTATTTGCCGATAATATGTTTATTCGTCCAACGGAAGCAGAATTAGAAAACTTTAATCCGGATTGGACTATCCTTTGCGCTCCGAGTTTTCGTGCAAACCCTGAAGTAGATAAAACCAGACAACATAACTTCACGATTGTCAATTTTACAACCAGAACAGTTTTGATTGGAGGTTCTTCTTATACAGGAGAAATTAAAAAAGGCATTTTTGGTGTTCTTAATTTTGAATTGCCACATCTTAAAAATGTGTTGAGTATGCACTGCTCAGCCAACATAGGTAATAACGGAGATACAGCATTATTTTTTGGATTATCCGGAACAGGAAAAACAACCTTGTCTGCCGACCCAAATAGAAAATTAATTGGCGATGACGAACATGGTTGGAGTGATAATGGCGTTTTCAATTTTGAAGGCGGTTGCTATGCAAAATGCGTGGATTTAACTGAAGAAAAAGAGCCGGATATTTATCGCGCTATAAAACCCGGAGCTATTCTTGAAAACGTTCGCTTTTTTGAAGGAACAAATAAGGTAGATTTTGAAAATATTACAGTAACAGAAAACACGCGCGTTTCTTATCCTTTATATCATATCAATAATATCGCAGTGCCTTCTGTTGGACCAACACCTAAAAATATTTTCTTTTTAAGTTATGATGCATTTGGTGTGTTGCCTCCAATTTCAAAATTGACAGAAGAACAAGCCATGTATTTGTTTATTTCCGGTTATACTTCAAAAGTTGCCGGAACAGAAGCCGGAATTAAAGAACCGCAAACTACATTCTCTGCTTGTTTTGGTGCCGCATTCTTGCCATTACATCCAACAAAATATGCTGAAATGTTGGGTAAGAAATTAAAAGAAAGTGGTGCAAATGTTTGGTTAGTTAATACAGGCATGACAGGCGGTGTTTATGGCGTTGGTTCTCGTATGAGTTTGAAATATACAAGAAAAATTATTGCAGAAGCACTAAACGGACATCTTCAAAATGCAGAGTTTGAAACATTACCAATTTTTAATTTGAATATTCCAAAAGCTGTAAATGAAGTTCCAAGTGAAATATTAAATCCAAGAAACGCTTGGGAAGATAAAGTTGCTTATGATGCAAAAGCTATAGAATTAGCTAATAAATTCAATGAGAATTTCAAAAAATATGAAAGTCAAGCAAGTGCTGAGATTTTAGCAGCTGCTCCAAAAGCATAATATTGCAATTCAATCAGAATAAAAAATCCCGCACTTAGTTTGCGGGATTTTTTTGCTTAGGGTGCAAACAAAAAAAACGGAGCAATTTTTTGCTCCGTTTTTTATCTTACAACAAAGAAAATTATTCTTCGATAACTCCTTCTGTTAAAACAGAAACATTATTTTTTAAAACTTCAACAATTCCACTTTTTAATTGAAATGTAAGTGTTTCGTTTTTTGCTTTCACTTTAACCGTACCTTCTTTAAGTATTGCAATTAATGGAGCATGGTTATTTAAGATTTCAAATTTACCATCAAATCCGTTTAATTGAATAGAATCTGCTTCTCCTGTGAAAACTTTTGATTCCGGTGTAAGTATGTTTAATTGCATTTTTTAATTTGTTGATTTGGTGCTCAAAAAAGATAATTATCAAATTAACTCAATATCAAATTATCAAATCAATTTATTTCGCTTCTGCTAATAATTTCTTTCCTTTCTCAATCGCATCTTCAATAGTACCTACTAAGTTAAAGGCAGCTTCCGGATATTCATCAACTTGACCATCCATAATCATTTCAAATCCTTTTAATGTATCTTCTATAGAAACGAATACACCTTTTAAACCTGTAAATTGTTCTGCAACGTGGAATGGTTGAGATAAGAAACGTTGTACACGACGAGCGCGGTGAACCACTAATTTATCTTCTTCAGATAATTCATCCATACCTAAGATAGCGATGATATCTTGTAACTCTTTGTAACGTTGTAAGATTGATTTTAGACGTTGAGCAACATTGTAATGTCTTTCACCTAAAA
>JAGQYE010000089.1 GCA_020436225.1 Bacteroidota bacterium
AAATTTATAAAATCCTTAGTTAATGATGAGCAATTCCTAAGCAATTTTAAGAAACTTGTTTTTGATAAATTTCAAATCTCTATTTTATAGTGATTGAAAGGAAAAAAATTTGTGTCGGCGTTCCGAATCTTCGGAACGATCCCGCCCCACACCACAAAAAGGCTGCAATTATTGCAGCCTTTTTTGTTTTTATTTATACTTACTAATCATTCAACTTTTCTTGCCAATATTTTTGGGGTACACTCTGGGGTACACATTTTTTTCTTTTGTAAGCAGTGTCTCACATCGTGGACTCTACGATTTTTAACAACGTAGAATTCTTTTCAAGAGTCTTGCTCAGAAAGAAAGTTATCCTATCGTATTGTTGAATATAGAAATACAAAAAAAGAAATACCTTTGTGTTCGTATAATTTATGTCGATAATAAAACAGTTAGCCGGCGATACTTTCGCTTATGGAGTAAGTAGCATTTTAGCAAGGCTGATTAATTTTCTGTTTGGGTTTCTCATTATCCGATATATAACGCCGGCTGAATTTGGAACGTTTACCAATTTCTATGCGTATGCCGGTTTTATTTTAGTGGTGTTGACGCACGGAATGGAAACCGCTTTTTTCCGTTTTGCCAATAAAAAAGATAGCGAAGCAAATGCGTTTTCTACCTCATTTTATTCGGTGTTGATGGCAGTTGTCATTTTTGTTGTGCTGGTACACATTTTCCAACAGCCTATTGCAAATTATGTAAAAGAACCTGTGTTGTATGTCAAGTTTTTTGTGTGGATGTTATCTTTTGATGCCTTGGCTGCCATTCCGTTTGCTTCTTTGAGAAAACAAGGAAAGCCTATTCAATTTGCTGTTTTCAAGATTTTGAATATCGTTTTCTTTATTGTGTTTAATGTGCTGTTTTTTATAGTATTTCCAATTGTACACATCAGTTTTCCGTTCACTAAAGTATCCTATATTTTTATCGCCAATATCATTGCCAGCGGATTGACGTTTTTACTTATTCTAAAACAATTAGGTCAACTACATTTTTCTTTTGATTCAACATTATATAAAGAAATGTTTCGCTATGCTTTGCCTATAATGTTGGTGGGTTTTGCGGGTATGATCAATGAAGTATTGGATAGAATAATTATGACACGTTTGTTGCATGGAACTATCGTTGAAAATAAAATTCAATTAGGCATTTATGGCTTCAATTACAAATTCGCGATGATTGTTTCCATGTTTTTGCAAGCGTATAGATATGCCGCAGAACCTTTGTTTTTCAAACATGCAGAATCAACAGACAGTAAACAAATATTGGCATCTACTATGAAATATTATACCATTAGTGTGTGTGTCATATTTTTGAGTATTGTATTGTTTCTTCCACTTATCCAAGAATTTTTCATTTTATATTCGCCTACTTCAAAAGTTTATTTTGTTGGTGCAGGAATTATTCCGGTGTTATTAATTGCCAATATTTTCTTGGGAATGTATTTTAATATTTCTACTTGGTATAAGATAACAGACAAAACTTATATTGGTGCAATAATAGCCATTGTTGGAGCTATTATTACAATCGTTACAAATGTGCTTTTAGTGCCGAGAGTTGGCTATTGGGGCGGCGCTTGGGCAACGTTGATTTGCTATTTTAGTATGGTAATTTTAGGATACATCACGGAACAAAAATTTTATCCGATTCCTTATAATTATAAAAGAATATTATTCTATTTGTGTTTTGCAATACTACTATTCGTAGTGTTGCATTTCTTAATACTTCCACTTCAACTTTCGCTTGTTATCAATACGCTAATTGCATTTATTTTATTATTGTTTTATCTATCTGTAGCATATTTTTTAGAGCGAAAAAAATAATCGAATAACAAAAACTCGCTATATTTGTTATTGATAGAGTTGAATTTTTCCATTGTATAATATTAGTAATGAAATTAAAAATCGTAAATAATTCAGATAATCCGCTTCCGGTATATGAAACAGTTGGGTCTGCCGGAGTAGATTTGCGTGCACAGTTGCAAGAACCTGTACTTTTAAAACCTTTACAAAGAGCCTTAATTCCAACAGGTTTGTATATTGAATTGCCTGACGGATACGAAGCACAAGTGCGACCACGTAGTGGCTTAGCTTTAAAAAAAGGAGTTACTGTTCTCAACTCACCGGGCACTATCGATTCGGATTATCGAGGTGAGATAAAAGTGATTATGATAAATCTCTCTAATGAAACAACTGTCATCAATACCGGAGAACGCATTGCTCAGTTGATTGTGGCAAAATATGAAAGAGTCCAGTTTAAAGAAGTAGATGAATTAAACGATACAGAACGTGGTGAAGGTGGATTCGGTCATACAGGCGTCAGTTGATTTCCTGCTAAAAAAGGTTAATTCTATTCCGATTTGACAATACTTCATCCTTTATTTTACTAAATTAGAATACAAGGAACAATCTTTGATTTACAAAACAAACTATTCACATTGAAAAATAAAATTTCCGACTATCTATTCTTGCTTTTGGCAATATTAATGATTAATAATTCGCCTGTTTTTGCTAAAAAGAAAAAGCACAAAAAAGCAGCGATATCAACCGTTAATACAAAAGAAGATATAGAAACACAAGGCATTTTTATTTCAGGTGTTCAAGCTTATTTAAACGGAAATTATCAAGAAGCCATCACCAAATTTAACCAAGCATTACAACGCGATCCCAATATTGATGCGGCATATTACGAATTGTCTCGAATAGCATACGAATCCGGAAATATGGAAAAAGCAACGGAAAATGCACAAAAAGCCATAGATATAAATCCGGATAACGAATACTATTATCAATATTTAGCAGAAGCGAAAGGCGCTTCAGGCGATTATGTTGAGGCAGCTAATGTGTATAAAGAACTCATCAAACGCAAGCCCAAAGAATACAATTATTATTACGATTGGGCATATATGCTTACGAAAGCAGAAAAATACAAAGAAGCAATTGATGTATATAACCAATTAGAACAAAAAACAGGAGTTCAGGAAGATTTGATTTTCCAGAAACAACCATTGTATATCAAGTTGGGAAAAGTTGATGATTGCATAAAAGATATTGAGAAATTAGCCAAAGAATATCCGGAACAAACTCGATATATCGCTCTTATTGGCGAAGTGTATAAATCGAATAAAATGTACGACAAAGCCATAGATACCTATGAGCGCATTTTAGCCAAAGAACCTAACAATGCCAATGCTTTATTGTCGATTTCTGAATCCTATCTAAAACTTGGAAACACAGAAAAATACAAAGCCTATCAAAATCAACTTTTTAATTCCGACAAAATCGACATCGACACTAAAATATACACGTTGATTCCATTAATTCACCAAATGATAGACGACTCAACAATGCGACCTGAAGTATTGAATATCGCTAATAAATTAGTGGAAATGTATCCTGATAATGTAAAAACAATTACCGCTCGCGCAGATGTATTATATAATTCAGGAAATAAATTAGAAGCACAAAAAGCATATTCGCAAGCTGTGAAAATGAGCGACGTGCCGACAACAGTTTGGGTACAATTATACATTTTAGATGCTGAGTTAGAAGATTACAAACATCTAATTGAAATAAGCAACGAAGGCATACAAAAAAATCCGGAAGAACCTTACGGTTATTTCTATAATTCCTTGGCTAACCAACTATCCAATAACTATCAACAAGCATCTGATGTATTATTAAAATCGTTTGATGTAAGACGAAAATTAAAAAATGATATTTCGGTTTATCCACCTCAACTTACCTTGCAAATGCTTATAAATTTGGGTGATGTTTCTTTCCAACTTAAAAACTATGCACGCAGCGATAGCGCTTATGATGCCGCCTTGGAGATTGATCCGAATAGTGCAATAGTGCTCAATAATTACGCCTATTATTTATCTGAACGAGATGTTGATTTGGAGAAAGCAGAACGCATGAGCAAAAAATCAAATTTATTGGAAGATGATAACTCAGCATATTTAGATACGTATGCTTGGATTATGTATAAAATGAAAAATTACAAAGAAGCTTTAGAATGGATAGAACAGGCATTGCAATTGCCGGATGCCAATAACAGAGCAGAATTGTTGCAACATTATGGCGACATCTTATATAAATCCGGCAAGATTGAGAAAGCCGTTGAGCAATGGAATTTAGCTATCCAAAAAGGAGGCGACAAAATTGCATTGGAAGATAAAATTAAAAATGCCAGAGCAAACTAATATTGTTTGTTTCTTATGAGAGAAACTCCGTTTTCCTATAGTTTATTATCAAAATGAAGAAATATTACTACATATTAATTGCTTGTTTGTTGCTGTTTGTTGCTTGTAAACACACTAAAGTAATAAGCACATCTCCAACTTCTCAAAAAACAATTATAAATTCTACTAATTCAAACTCCGATGTAAAAGCCTTAGAACTAATAGCAAAAATTCAAAAAGACGAATTGCCATTTCAAGAATTGAGCGCTAAGATGAAAACAAAAATTACTTCAAATACACTCAATCAAAGTTTCACTACTAACATTCGTTGGAAAAAAGGAGAAAAAATTTGGATGTCAATGTCTATTATTGGAATCGAAGGAATGCGCATATTGATTACGAAAGATAGTATCAAAATAATGGATAGATTAAATAGTCGATATATACTAAAACCACTTTCTTATATTAAAGATAAAGCTTTAGTGGATTTGTCTTTTCAAGATGTAGAACATATCTTATTAGGTCAACCAGTTTTTATTGATACAACTCGTGTCAAATATGCAGAAAATACTGACAATTTCACGCTTTCTTCCAATGGCATTCAATTTTTAACTACCATTTTGCTTGATAAGAACAACCAAAATATAACACATTTATTTACGCAAGATCAAAATAAATCGCAGAGCTTAGAGGCCACATTTTCCAACTATCAAACCATACTTGGAAAGCCATTTGCAACAACAAGATTATTAACGATGAAAAATCCAACTGAAACGTTCAATATTACTTATACCTTTCAAAAAATTGAAGCACAACAAAATCTTTCATTTCCTTTTTCTATAAATTCATCTTATAAAATTGAAAAATAATTTATATAAATCAAGCAAAATATTTTTTTCTAAACTGAGCAAATTTAGCTCAATAAGTAGCGTTTTGCTTATCTTTTTTTTAAGCTGGATAACCTTGTTTTCTTTTGCCAATGATTCGAAAGCAACACTCGAAGCCAAAAAGAAAAAACTTCTCGAAGAAATTCAATATACACAACAATTATTGTCCAAAACAAAAGCATCTAAAAAAACGACCTTAGCTGATGTTCAAGCGCTCAATAAGCAAATTGAATTGAGAAAAAGATTGATAAAAGAAGTAGAAAATGAAATCCAAACGTACTCCGATATAATTGATAAAAACACCCAACAACTTCAAGCAGAAGAAGTGCAACTTGACATCTTAAAAAAAGAATATGCAGATGCAATCGTGCGTATTTACAAATCACAACGTTTTACCAATAAATTGTTGTTTATCCTCAATGCTAACTCCTTTTCTGAAGCACTTCGCCGAGTAAATTATCTTAGAAAATATGCATCATTCCGCCAACATCAAGCCGATGAGATAATCGCACAAAAAGCAGCAATCAGCGCTCTTATTTCCAAAATTGATTCGAAGAAAATGGAAAAAGAATCTTTGTTAAGCGGTAAAATTGATGAAAAGAAGAAATTAGATAAAGTAGTCGATAATAAAAATGCAGCACTTCAAGATTTGAAAAAAGAAGAAAAGAATTTACAAGCAAAAATAAATACTAAACAAGCTGCAGCCAACAAACTTAATGCACAAATTGAAGCCATTATCAAAAAAGAAATTGAGATGGCGCGATTAGCAGAAGAGAAAAAACAAAAAGAAGCAGCTGCAAAAGCCGCTGCCGAAGCCGCAGCGAAAAAGAAAGCTGCCGAGTTGGCTATCCAAAAAGCTAAGGAAGCCGGAAAAGAACCTTCAAAAGAAGACTTGGAAATTGTACAACAAAAAGAAGATAAAACGCCAGTAAAATATACCAACACGCCGGAATACGATAAATTATCTTCCGGCTTTACAAATAACAAAGGAAAACTGCCTTGGCCTGTAGAGAAAGGGTTTGTCAGCAAAGGATTTGGTGCATATACAGTTGCCGGCACCAATATAAAAATGAACAACAACGGCATCGACATTCGTACAGACAAAAACAGTAGCGTTCGCTGCATTTTTGAAGGAAAAGTGGTTGGCATATTAAGCAATCCAACTTTTAAAAATGCAGTTATTGTTAGCCATGGAAGTTATTTTACGGTGTATTCAAAATTGGCATCTGTGAATGTAAGCAAAGGTCAGTCTCTTTCCACTAAGCAAATAATCGGCACCGCTTATACGGATGAAGATGATATTACGGAAGTACATTTAGAAGTTTGGAAAGGCTCCACCAAACTCGATCCGCAAGGATGGATTTACGATAAATAAATTGAGAAACAAGCGTATTGTTTCGTATCTATGAACAACATTTTTCAGCATATTAATAAAAAAACAAAGCAACCCTTTAGGCTGTTTTTATGCTTGTTTATGCTTGTTTTTATTCCGGCTTGTAAAGAAAATGATTTGGCAAAAGTGAAAGCCATTTTTAATGAAGATGATGTTCAAATTGAAAAGGCAGATAGCGTAATTTTTACTTATAAAGAAGGCGAATATATACGAGCCGTCGTTACCGGAAAAGTCATTCGGCGTTATACAAAATCTCAAAATAAAATAGATTTTCCAGATGGATTATTGGTAAAATTCTACCAGCAACTTCAATTAATTTCCATTTTAAAAGCCGATTATGCAATGAATGACGATGCCAACCAAACTATAAAAGTTTCCGGAAATGTGTATATGGAAAATTACAAACACGAAAAATTGGAAACTGATGAACTGACTTGGGATATGCGCACAAAAAAAATTTTTACCAATAAACCCATTAAACTAAAAACGCCGGATAATTATATTTATGGCGTAGGTTTTAATGCTGCAGAAGATTTTTCTAATTACACCATTCGCAAAGTAACCGGCGTTGTTGCCGTAAATAACGAGAATGAAATAGAATAAATCCAAGCACAATTTTGTAAATTTGTTTAAATGGAAACAAGCACCATATTATTTCTACTTTTCGTGTCGTTGGTATTTTCAGCTATTTTTTCCGGTATCGAAATCGCCTTTTTATCAGCCAATAAATTAAAGATTGAACTCAGCTTTCAGCGAGGTACATATTCCGGAAAATTATTGAACGATTACATTAAAAATCCATCAAAATTCATCATCACCACATTATTAGGAAACAATATTGCGCTCATTGCTTTTGGTATCCTCACGTCAATGTTGCTCGAGCCATTACTTTATGCATTACTTTCTCCATATTTAGATAATCCACAAGTTTTTGTTTTCATTATTCAAACATTAATCTCAACAGGCATCATCTTAGTATTAGGAGAGTTTATTCCGAAAATCTTATTCAAAGTTTTTGCTGATTCTATTTTGCCGGTGATGGTAATTCCATATAAACTAATTGACATTATTTTGACACCAGGCGTTTTCTTAATTACAGCTTTGTCTTCTTTCATATTTAAAATTTTCGGGATAAAAGTTACACAACAAGACATCCAATTTTCTTCTGTAGATTTAGAGAAGTTTATCAAACAACACGGAAAAAATGAAGGCGAAGATGAAGAAGAAGTGGATACCGAATTATTCGAAAATGCCTTATATCTAAAGAAATTACGAGTTCGAGATTGTATGGTTCCTCGACGAGAAATTACAGCCATAGACTTGAATAGTTCTGTCGAAGCACTCAAAAAACGCATTATTGAAACAAATCATTCACGCATTTTAGTGTATGATGAAGGGATAGATAAAATAGTTGGCTACATTCATCATTTTGACTTACACAAACGTCCAACCGAAATCAAATCAATATTAATTCCAATAAAAGTTGTACCCGAAACATTCTTCATCCAACATTTACTGAATGAGTTTATTAAAGAAAACAAAAGCATAGCTTGGGTGGTAAATGAATACGGCGGCACAGCCGGCGTCATTACTTTAGAAGACATCTTAGAAGAAATTTTTGGAGAAATAGATGACGAATACGACAAAGAAGAATTAGTGGTCAATCAATTGTCAAAAAATGAGTTTATTTTATCCGGAAGATTGGAAATTGATAGAATAAATGAAGAATTTGACTTACATCTTCCCGAAGGTGATTATGATACTCTTTCCGGTTTTATTATTGATTATCACGAGGCCATTCCTGAAAAAAATGAACTGATTGAAATCGGGAAATATCACTTTAAAATTATAGATGTTTCAGAAACCAAAATAGAAACCGTAAAGTTGGTCATTAGTGAAGAAGCGTAGAATTCATAAAAATTCTAATATTTTACTCAATTGTACAGTAATAAACTGCCTGAACGTCAATTTTATGCGTGCAGAACATTTTCAAATGTCCAAATATTCTGCTATCTTTGCACACTTTAAAATTTAATTTAAAATGGCAGTTATAGGAAAAATCAGACAACGCTCGTGGATATTGTTCGGGTTTATTGCAATCGCCTTGCTTATCTTCATTTTAGAAGCAGCATTTAGCAACAACTCGTTGTTTGGTGGAGGAAACGGGAAAGATACTGTTGGCTCAATAGATGGCTCTAAAATTTCATTAGCCCAATACAGCAAAGGTATTTCTCAATACGAAGATGGTGTAAAATTAATCAATCCACAGTTCCAATCGAACGACCAAGTTCAAGCACAAATTCAAGAAGAAGTTTGGAATACAATGGTGTCCGAAAAGCTCTTAAGTAATACGTATTCTTCTTTGGGGTTAGACGTTTCTGAATATGAAATGGGCGAATTGATGTGGGGAAAACATCCGCATCCTTTAGCACAAAATTTCATTATGCGCGCCAGACAAGTAAAACCGGATATTATCAATGATGCCGGACAAATCGATCAAGCGAGAATGCGTGAGTTTATTTCCAATATCGACCAAATTGACCAACAAAATAAAACCAACTTCAGAGAAGTATTAGGATATATCGAAAATCTTATCAAAGACGATCAAGTAAAACAAAAATATGCTTCGTTAGTAGCTCAATCTTTCTATATGCCAACTTTTATGGCAAAAGAAATTGTAAATTCAGGAAGAGCTGCTAAAGCAGCTGTTGTTGCTGTAGAATATTCTACATTGCCTGATGAAAAATATACCGCAAGCGATGCAGAAATAAACAAGTATATTAAAGACCATGCTGCTCAATTTGAGCAAGATGCATCACGTGTTGTAGATATAGTATCGTTTGATGTTGCTCCTTCTGCTGCAGATACAGCACAAGCATTAGATAAAATCAACAAATTGCATTCCGATTATCTGGCATCTTTGCCGAAAGATTCAGCATTTATCGCCAGAAACTCAGTGCAAGGTGAAAATGTAGATTATTACTCTAAAACAGAATTAGCACAAACCAATAGAAATTCTGATACATTATTTAGCTTACCTGTAGGTACAATTACCAACGTATATAAAGAAGGTAGCTTCTATATGTTTACTAAAATTATAGACAGACGTGTTGTGCCGGATACAGTTCGAGCGGCACATATTTTATTGTCTTTAAATAATAGAACGGATGAAGATATTAAAGCAGCAAATGCCACTGCCGATAGCTTGATTCGATTACTTTCTACAGGGAAAGCTCAATTTGGTCAATTAGCAGCCGAAAATTCATTAGACAAAGGCTCTAAAGATAAAGGTGGTGATTTAGGTTATTTCTCAAGAGGACAAATGGTCAAAGCATTTAACGACCAAGTTTTCTATAAAGGAATGGCTCCTGGACAAATTGCAAAAGTGGAATCGCCTTACGGGTTACATATTATCTTATTAATAGATGCTAAAGCACCGGATGTAGTAACCAAGTTTGCCGATTTTGCAGTTGAGTTAGCTCCTGGTGATGAAACTGAAAAAGTAGCGTATGATAAAGCTGTAGCTTTCCAACAAAAAAATCAAACTGCAGACCAATTTGATAAAGCCGCTAAAACAGAAAACGTAGCTAAAAATGTGGTGTTATCACAAAATATGATAGATGTTCCAAAAGTCGGACCGGCAAGAAAATTAGTACAATGGGCATTTCAACAAGAAAAACCGGGAAGTATTGAGTTCTTTGAAAACGATAATAAATATCTTGTTGCAAAATTGAATAAAGTAATTCCAAAAGGTTTAGCAACTGCTGAAGAAGTAAGCGGAGAAGTAGGAATATTAGTTAGAAATGAGAAAAAAGGTAAAGAATTAGTTCAACAACTCGATAAAGCAGCAACCGGCACTACAGACCTTAAAACGATAGCATCTAAAGTGAAAGATGCTTTTGTGGTGGATTCAGCATTAGTACATTTCTCATCAGCATTTACCGGAGAATTGGGCAATGAACCAAAATTAGTTGGTACTGTTTTTGGACTTGCACCGGGAAAAACGTCTAAAGCTGTTGCCGGCGAAAGAGCAGCATTTATTGTTCGTCCGTTAAGTATAGAAGAAAATACACCGGAAATGGCTGGCGACATTAATGGCTACAAAAATCAAATGCAACAAATGTACATGCGTCAATTAAATTTCCAAAATATTTTTGATGCTATTAAGAAAAATGCTAAAATTGAAGATACTCGATATAAGTTCTATTAAGATTCTTTCATTTTAGAAATACCAAATCAAAATATAAAAAGCGAAAATCAACAAATTTTCGCTTTTTTTTGTTTTATTTAGATTGGAAGAATGAATGAAAAGAGAAAATAAAACTACACATGGAATTAGTAAATAAAGTAGCAGAAAGCGGCATCATCACACTCGACTTAGAACAATTTTTTCCAAGCGAAGAAATTGTTGAACTCGATATAAAAATTTTCTTGTTCCGAGAACTTATCTTAAAAGAAAAAGAATTTAGAACAGCAATAAAAGAATTTGACTGGACAAAATATTCAGGCAAAACGGTTGCTCTTTTTTGTAGCACAGATGCTATTATTCCGCAATGGGCATTTATGCTGATTGCCACTCAACTTAATGCTATAACGCCAAATATATATTTTGGAACTAAAGACGAAGTTATGTATCGCTTGTTTTTAAAAAATATCCAAAATATAAATACAGAAAATTATAAAGATGAACGTGTGATAATAAAAGGATGCGGAACAAAAACATTAAAAAGCGATGCCTATATCGAAATCACAAAAAAATTACTTCCGGTTGTAAAATCTTTGATGTTTGGAGAAGCTTGTTCTACAGTTCCTGTCTATAAAAAGAAATAATTAAACGATGAAAAATAAATTGACCTACTTCTTGCTTGGAGGCACCTCATTTTTGATTTTATTTTTATTTGTGAATGCCACTATTGACGATACCAATGCCTATTTCCCATTTCTAAAATCAAAAGCAAAAAAAGAAAATTTAGCCTTGCCGGTGCAAACAACGTTTGCCGTAAAAATTCCTGAAACTATAATATTTGCAGGCGAAGTAGTTCCATTAAATGATTTAGAAGTAAGAGAAAGATTAGATAGAGAATTAACCGTAAATGCTTATTGGCAATCTTCAACTATTATTTTGCTAAAGCGAGCACACCGTTTTCTGCCAACTATTGAAAAAATATTAAAAGAAGAAGGTATTCCGGACGATTTTAAATACTTATGCATGGCTGAAAGCAGTTTAGATGATGTAGTTTCACCTTCAGGAGCGGCCGGCTTTTGGCAGTTTATGAAAACAACAGGCATTCGCTATGGCTTAAACATCAACAATGATATTGACGAACGATACAATTTAGAGAAAGCAACACACGCAGTATGCGCTTATTTACGCGATGCAAAAGCATTGACGGGTTCTTGGACTGCTGCTGCAGCAGGTTACAACATGGGCACAAACGGCATTGTCAATCAACTTTCAAAACAAAAAGATTCTTCCTATTATAATTTGTGGCTCAATAACGAAACCAGCAGATATGTGTTGCGCATTGTTGCGCTGAAAGCGATCTACGAACATCCAAAAGATTTTGGCTTTTATCTTACAGAAGAAGATTTGTATCCGCCGTATTCTTATAAAACGGTGCAAGTGGATAGCTCTGTAGATTGGATAGATTTTGCTCAACAACAAAACACTAATTATAAAATGCTGCGCGAATATAATCCTTGGATAAGAGACAATAATTTATACAATAAATCCAAGCAAATTTATGAGGTGAAAATCCCGGCATAAATCAACCAAACTTTCTGCGTAGTTGCATAAATGGTTTCTCTATAAACTCATAACAAATAATGGATGCAACGATTAACAACCCAATCGAAATGATAGCAACAGCAAACGGATTTACAATATGAAAGAAGAAACAAATTTTGATTACAAAATCAATCACAATCTGATTTAAGATATATAAACTGTAGGTTGTTTTCCCGATATAGTTCCAATATTTATTGTCAATTTTTAATAAAGAAGAATCATCCACGGCAAAATTATAAATCAAAATTCCACAACAAGGAATGACTAAAATATGCTTCAAGAACATAATATTATTGTCAGGAAAAATGTTGATGAAAAAACAAAAAAACAAGCAAAAAACTTGTGTTGATTTCTTCTTGAAAAATTGATGGAGGCGTTGCTGTTTTTCTTCTTTATCAAATAAAATAAAATGCGCTATAATGCCACCAAAAGCGAATGCACCAAATCGCGTATAATCAAAAAATTTTGCCACATTAATAAACTCCTGATTGGCATTGTGATAATATAAATTCCCGATTAGCACCATCACCATCAACAGCAAACAATAAAATAGATAGATATACCAAAATGCTTTTAGATGCTGGCGAAAGAAATATAAAACTAATGGCCAAAAAATATAAAATTGTTCTTCGGCACCTATCGACCAAAAATTGGAAATATGTGGCAACGTTTTTTCTATTGCGTACGCAACATTGGGTAAAAATGCAAAATAATAAATAGCTCTTTCGTTTAATTCCATGCACATAGGTGTATGTATGATGTCGATGTTTCCACAAGCTTTGTGATATAACCAATACATCAGAATGACCGTTAAATAATACATCGGTAAAATCCGGAAAGCTCTGCGCAAATAAAATCTTTTAAAATTTATAGTTCCGTGTTTTTGCTTTTCTCTCAATAGAATATACGTGATAAGAAAACCGCTTAACACGAAAAAAACAGTCATAAACACTTGCCCTAATTGCACAATTCCCAAATATTTTTGATTGGTAAAAACCAAGGCTTTGTGCTTGTTCAAGGTATATAAAATAAAGAAATGCACAAAGGTTACATACATGGCCATAATGCCACGCAAGGCATCAAAATGCTTAAATTCATTTTTTATCATGTATCGTATTCAATACTAAAAAATAATATGGACAACCTTCAACAACTTCATATCTGTAACCATATAATTTTGGATGAGCAATGAATCTTTTCCAAGTGGCATCGTTGGACATACTCGGCGTAGCTTCCATGCAATTATTAACCAAAATAAAATCAGGTTTGTGATGATCTAAAATATAAGAAAATGGAACATTTGCAGTCTTATCAAAAATGGTATTGATTTCGCCAAAATTATTCGGCAGGAACCCAATAAAACAATGAATGTCTGAAAAGAATGTGTATTTTATTTTATTATCTAAAGTTTTATTTTTTATATGTTCTAATGCTTTGCGCGAACACATGGTATAATCTTTTGTGTCTGTTAGGAAAAATGCATGGTATTTGCAAGAAGATAAAAAAGGAATAAATAATATGGTCAATAAGAATAAATAGGTGTAGAATTTTTTCGGAACATAACGCTTGATAAAACATGTAAATAACAAGCAAAGTGGTATGATAAACAAGAAATAATTCAATAAAATATAATGGTTTCTTGGAAAAATAAGTATTGACGAAATAATAGTAGGCAAACCCCAAATAAACAAGATAAATAAATAAAAGAAATTTTTCTTAAGTAATAGTACAAATTCTTCTCGAACAGGTTTTAACGTTAAACAAAAAATAGAAAATAGAAAAACTACAACTGCACCACCAAAATAAAGTTTGTTCATGCCCATTAAGTATGGAAAAATAACAGATAAATTTTTCAATACAATTTCTATCAAGTAATTTTTTACATTGGTGCTAATGTGCCAAAAAAATTCTCCGGGATAATTCCAAATCACATCGAAAATTGAATGACAGTTCTTAAAATAAAATTGATGAACATCTTTCCAATAAATCCAATCATATTCAGAAGCAGTGCCGGCAAAAAACCGATTGATTAAATAATGCTGATAAAAAGCTGCCAAACTTCTCGGATATCCTTGATACTGATTGGACGGAAACAGAAAGATGATATGTAATAAAAAGATAGTTGCGGCAAACAAAAAGATAGTTCGCCAAATATCTTTTCGTTTATATAATGCCGTTGCGAAAAAGTAAACCAAAAACACCAGAACAGATATTATAAACGATAAATAAAATTCCGGTCGTGCATAGCAAGCAATGAGTAAAAATGTACTGAAAACTAATAAGCGTAGATAAACTTCTCTCAGTCGACTTAAAATTATCATGCCGGTTAATAAAATGGAAATAGTAAAGAAGCTTACTCTTGGCCAAAGTGGAACAGATGCTTTAGATGCTAAAAAACAAAGTGCAAAATAAAATGCAACTATTGGATGTATATTCAAAAAAATAAATGCCGCATAAATTAGAATGACAGCAACAATGGCTGTAATGGCATAATTAAAATAATATAGTTGTATAGTGTCAGAAAAAATAAAAGAAAGCAACTTATACCATAAACAATACATCGGTCCCCAATCTCTATTAAAACTATGGCTAAGGTTTAATCCAATTTTCATATAAACAGCTTCATCGCCATAAACAATATCCATGTAATCATACAAATTATAATATACACGTATGCTGGCAAGCAACAACAACAGAATACCAATAATTAATGCTTTATATTGAATGGGTTTTACGGAGCAATCTGCACAATAAAAATAAGAGTAAAATTTTTGAATACTTTGCTTAAATGGCATCGTTGCAGATTATTTTAGTTCAACCTATTAAAGTAACTAAAAATTATTTATTCTACAAAGGAAGACAAGCAAATTGGAATAAAATAAATTATAAATTATCGAATCAGCATAATGGTGCCACTCACTTGATAATCGTTTCCGTTTTTGCCTCTATATCGGATAATATATAAATAGCCATCTTGTGGCGCTGGTGCTCCTTTAAAAGTGCCATCCCAACTGTCGGTCGTGTTATTGGTAGAAAAAACCAATTGATGCCATCTGTTATAAATTTGGAAAGAATAATTATCCGTAACAGCATAAATCAAAAACGGTCGGAATGTTTTATTGTTACCTTCAGGTGCAAATGCTTGTGGCACAAATGCTTTCGGTGTCGGTTCTAAACAAACAATATTGGAATGACTATGCAATAACGTTCGAGGTGACGGATCATTGTTATTATAAAAATTTGCTGTAACGCGATAGCATACTTCATCTAATGAATCTAAACTATAATCAAAAATTTGTGTCTCTGAGTAATGTGTTTCATTTCTATTATAATTGGCAACAAATAAGGTGTCTGTTCCTTCAATTTTTTCTAATGTAAAATTTTGAAAGTTGATATTTTGAATGTCGAAACCTGTCCACGTCAACTCCGCTTTATTGTTGCCTTTATCTTTGATGCCTAAACGCAAAGTGGTTGCAGTATCTGAGAAATGCGGATTACCACAAGGCATATTTAAGCGCACCATATAAGAAAAAGAATTATTTCCGGGATTGATATTGTTGTTTCCAGGATCAGTATAGAGTAAAGTGTATTTGTCGGCATAATCCGGCGTATTGTTTAAAGGTATAAATACTAACATATCCGGACTTCTATATAAAATTGGATTGCCTATTGGTGGAGAAGCCAAAGTATCTTTAATATATTCAACAAACATGTTACCATTCTCGATAGAAATATTTCGGATGTAATCCGTTTTTGGCACTTGCACTACACGCAAACTATCAAAACAAAGTTCATTAGAAAAGGAAGAATCGCCATTTGTTAAGTTGGCTTTGATGCGAACACAATAATCGACTAAATAAGGAATATTTCTGACGATAGTAGCTGTCGTGTTTTGGTCAACCGTTGCTTGTGTAGTAAAACCCGTATTATTATTGTTAGTTTGAACTTCATAGTTGATAACGCCAGGTGTTGTGCCAATTAAATAAGGTGTCCAATTTATGGAAACAGTCTGACTGCAAGAATCAGGTGCGGTTTGATTGTTGATGCGAATGGTGTTGTGTCGCTTGTCCGGTGGTGTAATGCTGCCTTCTAAATAATTGGGCAACGCTGATTGACAAGCATAAAATGCGCGAATAGCATACGTTACAGGCGCACTTTTAGGATTGTGAAAAGTGTCTGTAAACGTTGTAGTATTTCTGCCATAAACGGTGTCCGGAATATTAAATCCGCCGGACGAACCATCGGCATTATTATAAATAAAATAACCAATAACTTCCGGACTGGATGATGGCAACCAATTCACTACAATCTGATTATTTACTACACTCACTTTTTCAATTTCAATGGCAGTAGGTTTGTCTGTAAATAAAGTATCTGATGTAGTTTTTGTTGGTGGCGTTGGATTATTGCAAGTGCCTCTGTTCAATATATAGAAATAATAAAATGGTGGATTTCCTGTGCTTAAGTTGATAGTGATATTCGTTTGCAAAGGATTGGTTATGCTGGCTTGCAATGTATAAGGTCCGTTTTTATTTCCATTGGATGCGTAAATTTCATAAGCACTAAAACAAGGATTTATGCTCATTGGCAAATCCCAATTGAGTTCGGTTTGACTGCCGATAGAACGCACGCATGTAAGTTTAGGCGCTTCGTAAATAGTTTGAGAAAATGAAGGAATATGGCAAATGAAAACCAACATCAACCAACATAAATGCTTGGATTTTTTTGTAAGATTTGAGAAAATATATGTGTAATTTTTTTTCATTTTCTTGCTGATTTCTATCCTACTACAACTTCAAATAAGCTTTCCTTTTGTAAATGTTGTTGTGCTAATTGTTGTAAAGATACGGCATCGGTTTGTTGTATGCGTTGCACAAATTCTTCAAACATGTTTATATCTATACCTTCAATAAAATAACTTTTAAAAGTTTCCAGTTGGCTGAATGCTCCGTCAGTTCTTCCGAGGAATTTTCCTAACAAATAATTCCGTGCTAAGGTAATTTCATTTTCAGGAATTAGTTCGTTTTGTAAACGTTCAATTTCAGTATATATTTCATGTAAACAAGTGTCTAAGTTTTCTAAATTCGTGTCGGTTTGTATAGCATAAATTCCCGTAGTTTTTAAAGTTGATAATCCGGAATAAATGCCATAGGTCAATCCTTTTTCTTCGCGAATATTACTCATTAAACGCGAGCCAAAATAACCACCGAAAATGGTATTCAACAAAACAAAAGAAGCATAATCTTCATGACTTCTATTAAAAAATTCTTTTCCGATAACTATCGAGGCTTGTACAGATTTTTCTTTTTTGATATGTGAAATTTTCTGAGTTGAAGAAACTGCTGTGTATGTTTTTTTCTCTTGTGGTTGATTATTTCCTTTTTGCCAATTTCCTAAATAAGTGTCAATTAATTTTAATTCGTTTTCGCCATATTTTCCGGCAATAAAAATCGTGCAATTAGTAGGTTGAATATCGTTGTTATAAAGTTGAAGCAATAATGCTTGTTGAATATTTTGTATTGTCTCTTCAGAAACCGCATAACCAAATGGATGTGTTCCGCCAAAAATGATTTCTTTAAAAGCAACATTGGCAAGAAAGTCGTTTTTTTCTTGATTGACTTTAAGTTTAGCAATAGCATTTTTTTTCATTATGGCTATTTCATTTTCCGGAAAAACGATATCGTTTAAGCAAGTCATCAACAGTTGCAAAGTTGCTTCTAAGTAACGATGCATACAATAAACTGAAACTGTCATTGTGTTGTATCCGGAATTTGCTTTTATTGTGCTTCCATAAAAATCAATTTGTTCATTTAAGGCAAAAGAATTAAGTGTAGAAGTGCCACTTTTAAAAAGTTTCGCAACCGATTCGGAAATGAGTTTGTCGGGTTCTGTCCATCTGCCTGAATCAAAAACTAAATCTATGCGTAGAATATCGTTAGTAGCGCCATTAAAACCAAAAACAGGTATCGCATTCTTCAACCCTATTTTTTCAACTTTCGGAAATTTTATTTCTTCTATTGGATGTATAACCGGAATAATCATTTCTTGTTTTTTATGCTCATTTTTTCTTTAAATAATACAACGTATTGCTGCGTTGTTTGGTAAATGTTTGTTTACAAAATACTTGGATTTCGCTTGCTTGAACAGCTTCGTATTTCTTATCTTCTTCATTTATCAAATTCAACTTTCCTAACTGTTCGTAATAAGCCAAACTTATAGCACGATTAAGCAAACTCGACTCGGAAAAGTTTTGATAAGTCAGAATTTTATTTTTGCATTTTTGCAATTCATTTTCCGGAATTGCCATTTCTTGCATCTTTTCTATTTCTTTCCAAATTAAATCAACAGCAGTTTGCACATCATATTGTTCTGCCACTTTTCCTTCAAAAACAAACATACCAATATCGTTGCTGGCAGTAATATAAGCATCAATTTCTACAAAGGCTTTTGCTTCTTTTACCAAACGTTGATGTAAGCGAGAAGAAGTGCCATTAGATAGAATATCAGAAGTAATATCAGCAACATAATAATCTTTTCCCAATCTATCGCACATTTTAAAAGCAATATAAATGGCATCTAAAGGCACATCTTCTTCAATCGTTTTTTCATTTGCTTGCGTTTGTTCTGATTCAACAAATTGTTTATGCGAAACATTTATTTTTTCTATCGAACCAAAATAATTTTCTATCAAGGTTAATGATTTTTCTTGCGAGATATTTCCGGCAACTACTAAAACAGCATTGTTTGGTTGATAATACGTTTGATAGAAATTTTTGACATCATCAAGTTGCGCTTCTTCGATGTGACTTAAATCTTTTCCAATGGTTGGCCATTTATATGGATGTTGCTTATACACCATTTCGCGCAAAAGATGCCAAGCATTTCCATACGGTTGGTTGATATAATTCTCTTTAAACTCTTCGCAAACCACTTTACGTTGTACATCCAAACTTTTCTTGTTGATATTCAGTAGTGTCATTCGGTCGGCTTCCAATGCTAATGCAGTTTCGATATTTATAGCAGGCACTACATCGTAATAATTGGTATAATCGTTATTGGTAAATGCGTTATTTTCGCCACCGGCCTCTTGCAACGGTTTGTCAAAATCTTTAAAATGCTTGCTGCCACTAAACATCAAATGTTCAAATAAATGCGCAAAACCGGTTCTGTGCTCATCTTCGTCTTTTGCACCAACTTTATATAATGTATTCACGACTACAAATGGTGTAGTTTCATCATGGTGATGAATATAAGTAAGTCCGTTATCGAGTACTGTTTTGGAAAAATTAATCATGGTGCGAAAATACATCTTTTAAATAAAACAAGAATTGGCATTTACTTACCATACTATTTAATGAATGGTAAATGAAAATAAGTTGCCCAAAAAACATTTTAAATGTACTTTTGTTGCTGTTTACAGATGCAATTATCCGAATTATATAATAAAGCACTCCGATTTGAATTCTTAAGCATAGAAGAAGGCGTTTTTTTGTTTAAAAACGCTCCAACTGCCGAATTGATGACGATTGCGCATCAACTTCGATTAATTCAAAAACCGGATAATATCGTTACATGGCAAATTGATAGAAATGTAAATACAACAAATGTGTGTGTGGCAAATTGTAAGTTTTGTAATTTTTATAGAAAACCGGGACACGAAGATGCTTATATAACCGATATTGAAACCTATAAACGAAAAATTGAAGAAACCATTCGCTATGGTGGCGATCAATTATTATTGCAAGGTGGGCATCATCCGGAATTAGGATTAAAATTTTATACCGATTTATTTTCTTCATTAAAGAAATTATATCCGCAAATAAAATTACATGCACTTGGTCCGCCGGAAGTGGCACATATCTGTAAATTAGAAGGAATGTCGCACACACAGGTACTAACAGCATTAAAAAATGCCGGCTTAGATTCATTGCCCGGTGCCGGAGCAGAAATATTAAATGATAGAGTTAGACGCTTATTGGCAAAAGGAAAATGTGGAGGCGAAGAATGGTTAAATATTATGCGTGCTGCGCATCAATTACATATTACAACTTCGGCAACCATGATGTTCGGACATATAGAAACCATTTACGAGCGAATGGAACATTTGACTTGGATTCGACAAGTGCAAAGTGAGAAACCAGCAGATGCAAAAGGATTCTTGGCATTTATTCCTTGGCCTTACCAAGACGAAGGAACGCTATTGAAGAAAATGCGCAACATCTGCAATCATGTAACCGGCGATGAATATATACGTATGGTGGCAATTTCCAGAATGATGTTGCCAAATATTAAAAATATACAAGCATCATGGCTTACTGTTGGTAAAAATGTAGCACAATTATGTTTGCGCGCCGGAGCTAATGATTTTGGTTCTATCATGATAGAAGAAAACGTTGTTTCTGCTGCAGGAGCACCACATCGATTTACTTCTAAAAGTATTCAAAATGCAATAAAAGAAGCCGGTTTTGAGCCAAGATTGCGCAATCAACAATATGAGTTTCGCACGATTCCGGAGGATATAGAAGAACAAGTTGTCAATTATTAGTAATTGCAATCGAACTTAATCTTCTATATATATTCAATCAATATTATCACTATAAATTAGCGGTTAACTTTATAGCAATATTGAATTCAAGATATTTGACATAGCTCAAAGATGTTTATTTATTAGCTGACCAAAAGCAGGTATTTCTGTTTGAATTAGAACCTAACCTTAAAAAATTCTTGAAAAATTATTGTTTCTTTAAAAAATTGTAGTAATATTGCGTCTTAACACACATTAACTTCTTTAAGAATTATTAACAAAACCAGTTAGTCTTTATGAAAAAAACGTTATTATTATGGTTACTTGGATTGTTATTGACCGTTCAAGTTTATGCGCAGAATCGCTCACTAAGTGGTACTGTAACAGACGCGACCACAGGCGAAGCACTAATAGGTGTAAACGTTACTGGTAAAGGTACAACGATAGGTACCGTTACTGATATCGATGGTAAGTACACATTGGAACTACCAAAGGACGTAAACACTTTAGTATTCTCTTATGTGGGCTACTCAAATGTTGAAAAACCTATTTTGGCTTTAATTACCAATGTAACAATGTCTCCTGACTCTAAAGTAGTGGACGAAGTTGTTGTTACAGCGATGTCTATTAAGAGAGAGGCAAGAAGTACAGGTTATGCAACAAATACTGTAAAATCAGAGGATTTTAATAAAACAGCGACAGACGTATTCGGAGCATTACAAGCAAAAACTCCCGGAATTAGCATTAATAGCATTTCCGGTCAAGCAGGTGCTTCTTCAAGAATAGTTGTTCGTGGTCCTTCTTCTTTTGATGGAAGCAACAATGCACTTATTATTGTAGATGGTGTTGCCGTAAACAATAATACTGCAAATGGATATGATAACAGTTCTGCAGAAAACGTTGACTTCGGTAACAGAGGTATGGATATCGATCCGGATAATATTGAATCTATTACGGTGCTTAAAGGTGGTGCAGCCACAGCATTATATGGAGTTCGTGGTAAATATGGTGTTATCTTAATTACCACAAAATCCGGTAAAGATATGTCTAAAGAAGATAAGAAATTCAATGTAACTTTAAATACAGGAATTACTTTTGATAGAGCATACATCTTATTAAAAAGACAAGAAATGTTTGGACAAGGTTATGATAACCATCCTGACCCAATCGAAAACTTCTCTTGGGGTCCTGCATTTGATGGCGTTGTTCGTCCTTGGACAAGAGCAGTTCAAACTCCGAATGGTATGTCTCAATTAATCAGACCATATTCTCCAGTAAAGAATCAATTACAAGATGCTTTTAATATCGGAACAACTTTTAAAACAGGAGTTGCCGTTTCTGGAGGAAATGAGAAATACACCTATTATATGGCTTATAATAACCTGAAAAATACCGGAATCTTCGATAATCAGTTTTATAAAAGACATAATATAGTAGCAAATGCAACTGCAAAATTTAATGATAAAATTTCATCTAAATTCAATTTGCAATATGCTCATATTGACCAACGCGCAGTTACAAATGCTGGTTCTGTAAACTTTAATGCTCCATATCAAGCATTTATTCAACAAGCAGCAAATATTCCTATTAATGAGCTTCGCGATTATAATGGTATTTATCATGGTTTCGAAGGATATTATGGTGGTTATACGCCAAACCCGTATTACATTATGAATAACGAGAACAATGATGCAAAAATTGATAACATCATAGGTTCCGTAGAATTAGAAGTAAAACCGGTTGATTATATTACCTTAACTGGTAGAGCAGGAACAAACTTCACATTAACAAATTTATTCTTAGAATCACCTAAGTTTGATTATCCTTATTCTTCTGCTGCAGGCATAGGTCGATATGTAGAAGAATATGATAAACGCAATCAGTTAACATTAGACTTCATGGCTGCATTTAATAAAAATGTAATTAAAGATTTGAATGTTAACGCTTTGGTGGGTTATAACTTCCAAGATGCAAGAGTAAATAACTTACAAAGTTCTACACAACAAGGATTAGTTATTCCAGGTTTTTATGATTTAAGTAACTCAGTCGCTACTCCGTATGTTGATAATGCTGGATTACATACTCGATTATTTGGTGTGTATGGAAGTGTTGGACTTGGATATAAAAATATGGTTTTCGTAAACTATACAGCTAGAAATGACTGGTCATCTACATTACCTGAAGAAAATAATAGCTTCTTCTATCAATCAGGAGATGTTTCATTTATACCAACAGAATTATTTAAACCGGGTTCTAAGGTTACAGATTGGTTAAACTACTGGAAAATCAGAGCAAGTGTAGGTACTGTTGGTGGTGCTCCTGATGCTTATTCAACTTCTTCTTACTTCTTATCTAACCCGAGATATCAAGATTATTCAGAAGGTAACTATCCTGTACAATTCCCTGTAATTGGTTTAGATGGAAGTTCAGTGCCGGGTTATACTTTAGATAACTTCTTGGGTAACCCTGAGTTAGAACCTGAAAAATCATTTGCTTGGGACATAGGAACAGATATCACATTCCTAAAAGAACACGTAACTATTGAATATACTTATTATCAAAAAACTGATAAAAAATTAATTGTAAATGTTCAATTACCAAGTTCTTCAGGTTACACAAGTACAAGTCTTAATATAGGTGAAATGGTAAATAAAGGACACGAGTTGTCAGTTTCTGTTTACGCATTGAAAAATATTAAAAACACAGGATTGAATTGGAAGTTGAATATGAGCTTTACTAAAAACAACAATAATGTTGTAAAAGTATCCGACCAATCTGATGAAGTTGCTTTCAGTACAGGAGGAATTCAAGTAATTGCTAAAGAAGGAATGCCATTTGGTACATTTAAAGCCTTAGATTTCGTTAGAGATTCTTTGGGGCGCCTTGTAGTAAACGAACAAGGTGCTCCGGTAGCTTCTTCTGATTATAATTATTTTGGTTCTTATCTTGAGAAGTATAGAATTGGTTTAGGAACAGAAATTTCTTGGAAAGGATTGTCATTTGGTATTCAATTTGATATCAAAAAAGGTGGTCAATATTATTCAGGAACAAAATCTGCTGCAGAGTTTAATGGAACAGTACTTTCGGCTTTAGTTAATAACAGAGAGCCTTACGTAATTCCAAACAGCGTGGTAGATAATGGTGATGGTACTTATTCTACAAACACAACTCCATTAACTAACGTGTTTGATTTGGTTGGAAATTTACCTGAATCTCAAATGTTAATTGATGCTAGTTTTGTTAAGTTAAGAGAGGTTACCTTATCTTACACTGTTCAAAAGAAACACTTGAAGAACGTTCCTATCAATGCGATTACAGTTGGCTTAGTAGGTAGAAACTTGAAATTCTGGTTACCAACAGAAAACATTTATGCTGACCCTGAATCTAACTCATTCGGTCAAGCAGGAAACGTTCAAGGTATGGAGTTCAGTCAAACACCTCCAACCAGAAGTTTTGGTTTTGATTTCAAAATTCAATTTTAATAACTTGTAAACTCGTTAAAATGAAAAATAAATTAAATATGTTGAACAAGATGAAATGGTTGCTTACCTGTGCGGTGCTTATCGTTGCTACTTCTTGTAAGAAAGCATTAGATATCAATACGGATCCAAATAAAGCCTTAAATGCAACACCTCAATTGGTTTTGCCTGCTGCACAAGTGGAATTAGGTTTAACCATTGGTAACACGTTTGATTTTGTTGGCTCTATGTGGGCACAATATTGGACAGGAGGTCATGGTGTCAGCACATCCTTGTTAGAGTATTATACAATGCAGTCTGTCGATGTGGAAAGTGGCTGGACTCGTGCGTATGCAAGAGCCATGAAAGATTTTAATTACCTAACTAAAAGTGAGGAGCCTATCTATAGTGGTATTGCTAAGATTTGTAGCGCTTATGAATTTCAAATGCTGACAGACCTATTTGGAGATATTCCAATGGCTGATGCAATGAAAGGTGATGAAGGAGTATTCACACCAACATTTAACACAACACAGGAAGTATATGATGCTTTAATTCCTTTAATTGATGAAGGTATAACTGAGGTACAATCAACTGACCCAGGTATTGCAACGCCAGGTGCAGATGACTTAATGTATGGTGGCGATTTAGATAAATGGATTGCATTTGCAAATACATTAAAATTAAAAGTATTGATTAGAAGAGGTGATTATGCAGCTGCTAAAACATTAGTACAAAGCGGAGTTCCTTTCATTGATGCTGAAACTGATAATGCACAAATTTCTTGGGCAGAAACTTCTCAAAATACAAATCCTATTTGGGCGCGTTTCCAAGCACGTACAGGTATTGAAATGTATTATGTAGCTACAACTACCATAATTGATAAATTAGAAGCCTTGAGTGATCCACGTATTGATTTCTTATTTAAGAAACCATCTAAACCGGCAGCAAACTCTCCTCACAAAGGTGTAATTGCAGGTGATGTTAATACAGATCCTCAATATTTACCACCTAATTATTCTGGAACAGATGTAGAAAGAAGAGCAAATTTCTCTCAACCAAGTGCATTAGTATTCGGTCCAACAATTCCTACTTATTTCATGACTGCTTGGGAAAGCAAATTCTTACAAGCAGAAGCATTGATTCGAAATGGAGATAATGCAGATGCATTGTTTGAAGAAGCAGTACAACTTTCATTTGATCACTTAGGTGCAGGAAGCGCAACTGCTTATTTAGCAACATTAGGATTTAGTGGTAGCTCCATGGATGACCAATTAGACATTTTAGCAATCCAAAAGTGGATTTCAATGACCTCTTCTCAAATGGCAGAAAGCTGGTTAGAAACTTTGCGTTTCAACAGACCGGGTCATGAAATATTCACTAGCGGAACTTATACAAGTCCTTCTTTAAATTCATTAGGTGCATTTAAATTCCCTACTTCTTTTGTTTATCCAACTCAAGAAGTGGCTTTAAACTCCAATACGCCAAGCCGTACAGTAACTGATAAAAGATTTTGGGATAATTAATAACAAATAAAAGTTTAGTATGAAAACAATAAATTTAAGTAAATCATTATTAATTCTACTTGTTGCGATTGTCTCAATGACAGGTTGTAAGAAAGATTATGAAGCATCAAAAACAACTTTCTTACCCGAAATGTCTTTAATTGGCGATGATGTAGTATTTCTTCATGTAGGTGATACTTATGTAGATGCTGGCGTTGAAGCAACTGCAAACGGGCAAGCACTTCCTGTTACAACTACAGTTACCGGATCCTATTCGGGCGGTACAACTGTAGATAGCAATTCACCGGATATTTATCAAGTAACGTATTCAGCAACCAACGAAGATGGATTTTCTGCTTCAGTTTCAAGAACTGTAATTGTAGCCAAAACAGGAGATTTAGTTAATAGCATTGAGGGTTTATATACTGCTACCGTAGGTAGAGGAGCTCCTCCAACTGCGCAATATACAGATATGAAATATGTTATTATTTGGAATATCTCCGGTAATACTTATGGCATTTCAGATGCTTTAGGTGGCTATTATGATTTAGGTAGAGCGTATGGTCCTGATTTTGCTGCTCAAGGAGCTGTAATTACAGCGAATGATATTCCAACTAATTCATTTGCCTTTACACAAGCCACTATTCCGGGATTTGGAAATACAGTAGATATTTCAAATTTTGCGGTAGATGCAGGAAATCATCAGATAACATTTACAGGCACCGGTAATTTCGCTAGTGGAGTTTTCAATGTAGTTTTAAACCAAGTAAATTTCTAATATGAAAAATAAAGTATATTTAATTTTAATTGCAATCCTTTCGTTGGTTAGTTGCCAAAAGGAATATCAAGCACCTCAGTCTGCAACTCAAGCAATGGCAGGCAGATGGTGGGTGCAAGTGTATTTAGATTTAGATGCTAATGGAACTGCAGACGATGTAAATGATGTATTGGCTATGGATTTTAGTGATTTCGGACAGTTTGGATTAGTTACATCTAATACTGCAGCAAATGATGCTGATTCAGTTATAATAGACGACCAAGAATTGTTCTATTATATGCGAGGTGTTATTCCTGTAGATTTAGCTACACTTACATTTAGACCGGCAACTGTTTTAAATATTAATCCTACAGCTTATTTAGGTACAGGTGAGACGTTAACTGTCGTAAATGGTGGTATCTTTAAAGGAGCTGGTCATTCCAAATCGGGTAGAGCAGCGGATAGTATTAATATAGCTTTACAATTTTCTGATTCACCGGGCGATCAATTTATATTAACCGGTCACCGTGATTCAGGTCAACCGGAAGACCAATATCAATAGGTTCTAATAACACAATAACATTAAAGACTATTCATTTTTGAGTAGTCTTTTTTTTTGTTATTAACACACATTTAATTTTATAAACAACTGAATATCTACATTCAAATGTATCTTTGCACCGCAATTTATATCGTACTGTGACAAGACACTTACACATATTATTTTTACTGATTACGCTCTCGTTTTCTTATGCTTTAAAAGCAAATTCCGAGCTACAAAACCCGGTACACTCGGATTCAGCAGCTACGCACGAAGAATTAAGCGTTACGGATAGAGTGGTAGAACATATTATGAACCACGTAGCAGATGCCAACGTAAACCATTTAGGAACAATAAAAGAAGAAGGTAAAGAGGATCATCATATTACAATTGAATTGCCTTGTATTTTATACAGAAAGGCAACAGAAAATCAAGCTGGCAAATGGTCTTTTTTTATGTCTTCAAAGTTCCACCACGGTCATGAAGCTTATGAAGGATATAAATTAGATGAACATACCGGAAGAGTTGTGGATGCAAATACAGGTACTCGCGATACTTTTTATGATTTATCTATTACCAAAAATGTATTTAATATGTTGCTGGGTTTTATAATCCTGTCAATTATCTTCTTTACAATTAAATCTGCTTATGTAAAACGTCAGGGTCAAGCGCCAAAAGGTATTCAAGCATTTTTTGAACCAATTATTGTATTTCTTATTGACGATATTGCAAAACCAAACTTAGGTGATAAATACGAAAAATATTTACCATACTTACTTTGTGTTTTCTTTTTTATTTTAATTAATAACTTATTGGGTCTTGTTCCGTTTTTAGGAAGTATCAACTCATCAGGAAATATTTCTTTTACAATGGTGTTAGCTACATGTTCTTTATTACTGATAAACATTAGTGGAAACAAACATTATTGGCAACATATTTTCGCAATGCCGGGTGTTCCAAAATGGGCATTAGCTATTTTAACGCCGGTAGAAATTATGGGTGTTATCTTAAAGCCTGCTGTATTAATGCTTCGTTTATTTGGAAATATTACAGGAGGCCACATCACAGTATTGGCAGTTGTAGGCTTAATATTTATTATGGGAGAATATGCTACAAAAATGAGTGGTGCAACAGCAGGTACTCTAATTTCTTTCCCAATTTTATTATTTGTGAATGCAATTGAATTGTTTGTTGCATTCTTACAGGCATACATCTTTACATTATTAACAGGCATCTTTATCGGTGCTGCCATAGAAGAACATCATCATTAATTAATCATTATAAACCAACTTAAAAAAATTACATTATGAACGCAATTGGAATCGGTTTAGCAGCAATTACAGCAGGTATCGGAATCGGACTAATCGGAAGCTACGCAGTACAAGCTATAGCACGCCAACCGGAAGCAACAAATGACATCAGAGGAGCCATGATTTTGACTGCAGCCTTAGTTGAAGGGGTTGCCATCATCGGTATGATTTTGTCATTCTTAGCGAAATAATATTTATAACATCTCATCTTAAGATGAGAATTAAAATCTAAGCGTATGCTATTAGGATTTGATCCAATGTCATTGTTGACGCCGGATTTAGGTTTAGTATTTTGGACAACAATTATCTTTTTGGTATTTTGGTTGTTGGTGGGAAAATTCGCATTTAAACCCATCGCAAAAGCTATAAAAGACCGCGACCAAAACATCGCTGATGCATTGACTGCTGCTGAAAAAGCGAAAGCTGAAGTACAACAAATGCACTCTGACAATGCCTCTTTATTAAAAGAAGCCAGAGAAGAAAGTGCAAAAATTTTGAAAGAAGCTAAAGAATTGAAAGATTCTATAGTAGCAGAAGCACATCACTCAGCAAAAGAAGAAGCAGCAAAAATTGTTGCTAATGCAAAAATTGAAATTGATGCGCAAAAAAAAGCAGCAATGGCAGAAGTGAAAAACGAAGTAAGCAAATTGTCGTTAGAAATTGCACAGAAAGTTGTAGGCAGAGAATTGGATAGCACCAAAGATCAACAAAATTTCATCACCTCTTTAGTAGATAAATTAAACTAATGTCGGCAGAAAAATTAGGAACGAGATACGCAAAAGCATTGTTTAATGAAGCAACAGAAAAAGCTTCATTAGATGCTGTTTATGCTGACTTAAACAGTATTGATAATGCATTAAATGCAAGTAAAGAATTGCAAAATGTATTCAAAAGTCCGATTATTAAAAACTACAAAAAAGAAGCTATTGCTCAGCAATTGTTTGATGGAAAGGTAAGTGCAATAACAGCCAACTTTTTAAAACTGATTATTAACCAAAATAGAGATGCCTATTTACGCGATATAATGCGTGCATTTTTTAAATTGTATAATGAGACGAAAGGAATATCTGAAGTAACCGTAACAACAGCCGTTCCGTTGGAGAAAGAAAGTGAAAATAAAATCGTTGAATTTATCAAAAAAACGTCTGGTTATCCAAATGTAAAAATCAATCAAAAAATAGATGCATCTATTTTAGGTGGTTTTATTGTTGATTTTGGAAATAAACTATACGACAATTCTGTTAGATATAAATTGAACAAAATAAAAAAAGAAATTTCTATAAACTAATTCAAGAGCCAATTAATGGCTTAGAATACTTAAAAATAAAAACATGGTAGAAGTTAGACCGGACGAAATCTCAGCAATCTTGCGCCAGCAATTGGGAAATGTCTCTACAGAAGCACAATTAGAAGAAGTAGGCACCGTATTACAAGTGGGCGATGGTATCGCTCGTGTGTATGGCTTATCACAAGTGAAAGCCGGGGAATTGGTGGAATTTTCCAACGGAATGAAGGCAATCGCGCTTAACTTAGAAGAAGATAATGTCGGTGTCGTATTAATGGGCGCATCTGATGAAATTAAAGAAGGCGACAGCGTAAAACGTACCGGATTAATTGCCTCTTTGAAAGTAGGCGAAGGTATGTTGGGTCGTGTTGTAAATACTCTTGGACAACCAATTGACGGAAAAGGTGCTATCAGCGGTGATTTATACGAAATGCCGTTAGAAAGAAAAGCACCTGGTGTTATTTATCGTCAACCGGTAACTGAACCTTTACAAACCGGTATAAAATCTATCGATGCAATGATTCCAATCGGACGTGGTCAACGTGAGTTAATCATTGGCGACCGTCAAACAGGAAAAACAGCTATCGCTATCGATACTATCATCAACCAAAAAGAATTTTACGATAGAGGTGAGCCGGTTTATTGTATTTATGTAGCGTGCGGACAAAAAGCATCTACTGTTGCAAATATCGCTCAAACATTAGAAGAAAACGGCGCAATGGCATATACAGTTATTGTTGCTGCTAATGCTTCTGACCCGGCTCCAATTCAATTCTATGCGCCATTCGCAGGTGCTGCTATTGGAGAATTTTTTAGAGATACCGGTCGTCCGGCATTAATCATCTATGATGATTTATCTAAACAAGCAGTAGCTTATCGTGAGGTGTCATTGTTATTAAAAAGACCTCCGGGACGTGAAGCATATCCTGGTGACGTATTCTACTTGCACTCTCGTTTATTAGAACGTGCTGCAAAAGTAATCAACAATGATGCTATCGCAGCAAATATGAACGACTTACCGGAATCATTAAAAGGAAAAGTAAAAGGCGGTGGCTCTTTAACAGCATTGCCAATTATCGAAACACAAGCAGGCGACGTTTCTGCTTATATTCCAACCAACGTAATTTCTATTACAGACGGTCAAATTTTCTTGGAAGCCAACTTATTCAACGCAGGTGTGCGTCCGGCTATCAACGTAGGTATTTCAGTATCTCGTGTAGGTGGTAATGCACAAATTAAGTCGATGAAAAAAGTGGCAGGTACACTTAAATTAGACCAAGCACAATATCGCGAGTTGGAAGCATTTGCAAAATTTGGTTCTGATTTAGATGCAGCTACAAAAGCGGTTTTGGAAAAAGGAAAACGCAACGTTGAGATATTAAAACAAGCACAATATTCTCCGGTTACTGTAGAAAAACAAATCGCTATCATCTACTTAGGAACAAAAGGTTTGTTGAAAAACATTGCAGTGGAAAAAGTGAAAGCATTTGAAGAAGATTTCTTGAGTGCATTAGAAGCAAAACATCCGGAAGTATTAGCAGAATTCAAAAAAGGAAGCTTAGGTGATGAAGCTACAGCAAAAGTAGAAGCATTAGCTAAAACTATGGAGAGCGCTTACGCTTAATAGATGAATAGAAGTGAGAGTTGAGATATGAGGAAATTTCTCAAATCTAAAACACTAAACAAAAATGGGAGCAAATTTAAAAGAAGTACGTTTAAGAATAGCATCTGTAAAATCTACAACACAGATTACAAAAGCTATGAAGATGGTTTCTGCGGCAAAGCTGAGAAGAGCTACGGATAGAATTGTACAAATCAGACCGTATGCCGACCAACTTAATAATGTACTTCAAAATATAGCTTCAAACTTAGGCGATGAGATGAATTCATCTTTTGCTGTTCAACGTCCAATCCAAAAAGTTTTAATCGTTGTAATTACTTCTGATAAAGGATTATGCGGAGGTTTTAATTCTAACTCCGTGAAATTGGCAAAATCTTTGATGAATGAAAAATATGCCGATATCTCTTCAAAAAATGGAGTTAGCATTTTAACAATTGGCAAAAAAGGATATGACGCTTTTAAAACATCTAAAATAAAAGTAAATAATGATTTTGGTAATTTGTTTAGCCATCTTAATTTCGAGGCAACAGCGAAAGCAGCGGAATACATCATGTACGCTTTTGAAAGAGGCGAATACGATGTCGTAGAAGTCGTTTATGGTCAATTTAAGAATGCAGCTACGCAAGTGCCAACTGCAGAACAATTTTTACCAATTAAAACTGAAAAATCTTCAAGCGGCAAAACAGCCTTGAAATCAGACTATATGTTTGAACCGGCTCAAGACCAAATCTTAAAAGACTTAGTTCCAAAAATATTAAAAACTCAATTCTTCCGATATTTATTAGATTCTAATGCTTCTGAACATGGCGCTCGTATGACAGCAATGGATAAAGCAACAGAAAATGCAAATGAATTATTGAAATCATTGAACATCATGTATAACCGCGCTAGACAAGCCGCTATTACGACCGAGTTGACAGAGATTGTTTCCGGTGCAGCAGCGTTGAGCGAAGGTTAAAAATACAAAGACTGTAAGCTGAAAATCCTACAAAGCAAAACAGGTCTTGAAACCAAACCACACATCAACTAATGTAAGCCGAATGTAACAACATTCGGCTTTTTTATTGTGTATTATAAATTTCTATGATATTCATAAACATTTGTTATACCAAATTATGTTTTCTGCGCTCAGAAAAACTTTATTTTTGTAGTCTAATTGATAAGGATGAAAAAGATATTTATTCAACAACTCATTGCGGAAGCAAAAATTGATAGCAATGTAATCGTCAGAGGTTGGGTGCGCACTAAACGAAGTAGCAAAAATGTTACATTCATCAATCTCAACGATGGCACAACGATACATAATATCCAATGTGTTGTAGAAGGTGGACAAATTGATGAAACTATTTTAGCAAAAATAAATACCGGTGCTTGCTTAGAAATACAAGGCAAACTCATCGCATCACAAGGTGCACAAAGTGTAGAAGTAGCAGTTCAATCGGTCAACATATTAGGAGAAGCAGATCCGGAAAAATATCCAATTCAACCTAAAAAACATTCATTCGAGTTTTTGAGAGAAAAAGCACATTTGCGTCCAAGAACCAATACATTTGGAGCCATCTTACGTATTCGTCATGCCTTGGCTTTTGCTATTCATAAATATTTTAACGACAACGGATTTTATTATCTACACACACCTATAATTACAGGTTCCGATGCAGAAGGTGCCGGCGAAATGTTTCGCGTAACAACATTAGATGCTCAAAATCCTCCGAAAACAGAAGAAGGAAAAGTAGATTATGCACAAGATTTTTTTGGCAAAGAAACCAACCTAACTGTATCAGGACAATTAGAAGGTGAATTAGGTGCTTTAGCTTTATCTAAGATTTATACTTTTGGACCAACTTTTAGAGCAGAAAACTCCAACACATCTCGCCATTTGGCCGAGTTTTGGATGATAGAGCCGGAAGTAGCCTTCAACGATTTGCAAGATAACATGGATTTAGCAGAAGATTTTCTGAAATATTTAATCCGATATGCATTGGAAAATTGCAAAGACGATTTAGAGTTTTTAGACAAACGTTTTGCAGAAGAAGAAAAACAAAAACCAACACAAGAACGCAGTGAATTCGGTTTGTTGGATAAATTAAGATTCTGTATTGAAAATAATTTCCAACGCATGACATATACAGATGCTATTGAGGTTTTAAAAAATGCGAAAAAGAAATTCCAATTTCCTGTAGATTGGGGCACCGATTTGCAAAGCGAACACGAACGTTATTTGGTAGAAAAACATTTCAAAAAACCGGTTATTTTAACCGACTATCCGGAACATATCAAAGCGTTTTATATGAAGCTAAGCGAAGATGGAAAAACCGTTAGAGCAATGGATGTATTATTTCCGGGAATAGGCGAAATCATTGGCGGTTCGCAACGCGAGGAAAACTACGATAAATTAAAGAAACGTGCACATCAATTTGGCATAGAAGAAGAAAGTATTTGGTGGTATTTAGAAACACGACAATTCGGTACTTGTCCGCATGCAGGCTTTGGCTTGGGCTTCGAGCGTTTGGTGTTGTTTGTTACCGGAATGACCAATATTCGTGATGTAATTCCATTCCCACGATATCCAAAAAGCGCGGAATTTTAACGCAAGCGTTTTTGTTTGATTTTCACTTTCTAGCAGAGTCTCTCGAAGAGGACTCTGCGTACTTGAACGTCAATTTCACTTCCTAGCAGAGTCTCTCAAAGAGGACTCTGCGTACTTGCGTAATTAAACATCAATGTTTTTTCTTCCTGCTTTATAACTGTTACAAAGTATCTTTAACTATCATGGAAAAAGAGGTATTAATTTATTCTAAGCAGAGTCTCTCGAAGAGGACTCTGCGTAATTGAACGTCAATATTTTTTTTTAAATTCACATCATGCCTACAAGAACGATTATTCCATACAACTACGGCATATTCTATATCACCTTCACAAACTATAAATGGACTCCATTATTTGACATTACTAAATCGTATGATTTAGTATATAAGTGGTTTGATTATCTAATTGAAAATGGACATTATATTATCGGATATGTAATCATGCCAAATCATATACACATTATTATAGGGTTCAAGAAAACAGGAAAATCAATCAATACGATTATTGGAAATGCAAAACGATTTTTAGCATATGGTATTATTGATAGATTAAAGAATCTAAATAAAATTGAATTATTGGAAAGATTGATGGATGGAGTTAAATATACAGATAAACAAAGGCGAAAACTACATGAAGTATTTGAAGAATCGTTTGACTGGAAAGAATGTTTGACAGATGATTTTATCAAGCAAAAATTAGATTATATCCACAATAATCCATGTACTATTAAATGGAATTTAGTTAAAAATCCTTCAGATTACATTCATAGTTCAGCAGCGTTTTATATATTAGATAAAGAAAATAAACATGTAACCAACTTTTTGAAAATGCATGATATTGATTTAAGTACGTAAAAAGTAGTAGTTGCAAAACTGACGCAGAGTCCTCTACGAGAGACTCTGCTCAGAAGAAAATATAATCGGAAATATCATATTTTATGGGAGTAATTATTTTTTACAATAAAAAACCCTTACTTATAGGTAAGGGTTAAATTTACAAAATTTATTAAAGCATTACTTTACTTCATAATTACCCAAAACTGGTATATTGGAAACTATTGTGTTTGGCGGAATAACAGCGGCTTCTCCTTTTTTAGCCATATACGCAAGCATTGGAACTAAAAATGTTCCAAGCCCAACGCCTAAGCCTACACCCAATGCTTTTCCTTTATTGCTTTTACCCACTTTTGAATGTTTGCCATTCAATTTGATAAACTGACCGTCTGCAGATTCTGTAGATAGGATAGTAATATCTATAGTACCTGGTTTACCTACTCCTGAGCGTTTCTTTCTTTCAATATTAAATTTTACAGGTGTGCCTCCTTTTATCAATACTTTTCCTGTATTACTGATAACATCATGAGCAACCTGTATTGAAACGGTGTTTTCATTTTCGCTCGATACCTCATCAACAATTAATAAATCAACCAGCGTTCCATTTTGTAAATTGAAATTGGTTTGCGCGTGTACTTTCAACATAGAAAGAACAAGAAATAAAAAAAATAGTTTTTTCATAATAAATTGGTATTAATTCCCTACCAGTTCCTAATAAGAAGATTATTAATTAAAAACGTGGAACTGCATTCTTCGCCGTTGATGCATCTCAAAGAACCTGACAGGCAAATACGAACAATCCCACGTCGAGTGGTGATCGTCAGTTCTTTTTGCTTACCAAATAGCATTTTGCGGTTTTCAACGACAAAAAAACGTCTTATATTTTAATATTCAAATATAAGTAATAAATGCATGATATTGATTTAAGTAAGTAAAAAGTAGTTGTTGCAAAACTGACGCAGAGTCCTCTTCGAGAGACTCTGCTGGGAAAAAAATCCATGTACTATTAAATGGAATTTAGTTAATAATCCTTCAGATTACATTCATAGTTCAGCAGCGTTTTATATATTAGATAAAGAAAATAAGCACCTAACCAACTTTATGAAAATGCATGATATTGATTTAAGTACGTAAAAAGGAGTAGTTGCAAAACTGACGCAGAGTCCTCTGCGAGAGACTCTGCTGGGAAAAAGAAAGAAATTTTTATAATTAGATAAGGCCTGTGTCTATTCAAACCTTATCTTAAGTGTGTTTACTTTATTGTAAATATTAGTTGTATATTTAGTAAAATAATCCAATAATATAAAATGGAATATATGAGAATTAAGATAATAATTTTAAGCTCCTTAGTATTTTTCATGTCTTATGTACATGGTGAATCCAATTCTTATATTGTTCCATTTGAACTAACACAAAGTGGGCATATTCTTGTTACTGCAAAAATAAATGGAAGAGAAGGGCGATTTATTTTTGATACAGGTGCAGGAATAAATCTATTAATAAAAAAGTTTGCAGATAAAACTCCGAATTTAGAAAAGTCAGAACATTTTTATACGGGACATAGGTCAACAGGAGAAGAATTAATGATGGATATTTGGAAATTAAATAATTTACAAATCGGTAAATTTAGTGCAACAAATGAGATATGTTCGGTATATGATATAGATTTCCCATTTGATGGACTGATTTCATTAACTCCATTCTTGTCAACACCAATTACAATTGATTTTCTAAATAAACAATTAATTATTGAAACAAAAAGATCCATAAAAAAAAGGATTTCATCTGCTGATTATCAAATTCCAATTAAGATTCATAATGATAAAGGAATATCAATAGATATTGCAACAAACATAAAATTAAATGATACACTTGATTTGCTCGTTAATTTAGATAGTGGTTCTGGATTTGGTTCATATAAATTTAATTATAGGTATATGAGCAACCTGAACATTGACACTTCGAATGTAAAAAAGATAGAAAGAGAAAGTATGTTTAAATCAGGTTATTATAATACACATTATTTTACTAAAGTGAATCAACTTAGTGATATTAATAACAATGTAATTACGAAGCAGATAAATGCTCAATTTATTACAGGATTAATATATGAAGGAATAGTAGGAATAAATTGGATTGGCAGCATTATAACTTTCGATTTAGCCAACAAAAGATTAATTGTAAAGAAATAGGATATTTAGACGTAGTTTTTTCTTCCTAGCAAAGTCTCTCAAAGAGGACTCTGCGTAATTGAACATCAATGTTTTACTTTATAACAGTTACGAAGTATCTTTAACTATCATGAAAAGAGAGGTATTAATTCCTGAAAATGGTTGGATAAAAACGGAAGTGAAATTTGCTGCTTCTAATACAAAAATCCAAGCTGTTTCATTTCGTGCATTTACACAAATATCCAAAGCATTAGGACGAAATTCCTTACCGGATATTTTTAAAGTGCTTTCCGTCAATCTATCTATTTTTTGGCGGTGGCTTTTATTCGCATCTCGATTGATGCCTTATGGAAAACTTTCCGCAAGAGAACGCGAACTGATTATTTTGCGCGTAGCTTGGTTGTGTAAATCAAGATATGAATGGGGACAACATATAGAAATTGGACAACGAATGGCGCATTTATCCGACCAAGATATTATACAAATCACAATTGGCGCAACGGCATTTTTTTCGAGTAAAGAACAACTCTTGCTTACCGCTTGCGATGAATTTATCCAACATAAAAGCATTCAAAAAAACACGTGGAAAAAATTAGCCCAACACTACCAGCAAGCCATATTGTTGGAAATCTCTTTTTTAATAGGACACTACGAAATGTTGGCAGGTATTTTAAATAGTATCGGTTTGGAATTAGAATCTGATATCGAAAGCAATTATCAAGCGTTTAATAATAGAATAGAAGGGTTGCTAAAATAAAACTGAATTAAGTTGTTTTGCGGTTTAATTTAGCAATCAAATTTTTTATTTAATTGATTATCAAGTTGAACCTTTTGTCACTTTTTTCTTAGTCAAAAAAAGTAACCAAAAAAGACAAGGCAATAATATCGCTCCACGCTTTTAGCCACGCTTTGCTGGCGATTTTTGCCGTGCCACGCTTCTCTACATTGCGCTTGTTCCAGCTTTTTTACTTCTTTATTCTGTTACATCGAAATTCATACCGCACAACGTATTAGAATTACACTTTAAATGCTTTTTGAAAATAATCATTCATCACTTGCAACACCCAATCAGAGGCAAACGTGAATTTATTTTTGCCCCAAAATCCAAACTTTATATCCGGCGATGTAAAAATATAATAATCATTTTTTACAATGCCTTTTATAATAGCTTGAGCCGCTTGCTCCGGACTAACAGCATGTTTTTGAAATTGATTTTTTAATTTATTGAATTGTTCATCCGTAATTTCAATGCCGGAAACTTTGATGGTTTTCACCAAGCCGGTATCTACCGCTCCAGGGCAGACCAAATGCACTTTTATTTTGTGTCGTTTTAAATCGTAACGCAACACATCCGACAAGCCGCGCAAGCCGTATTTACTGGCACAATACGCACCGTGCCATGGCAAACCAAACAGTGCAGCAGCTGATGCCACGTTCACTAAGTTTCCGCCTTTCTTAGCTTCCATCATCTTTGGTAAAAAAGATTCAATGATGTGTATTGGTCCCATTAGGTTGACATCTATGACTTGCTTCCACTCGTGGTGTTGCATTTTATCTACTGCGCCCCAAATGGCAATGCCCGCAATATTCATCACGATATCTACACTTCCAAATTCTGCATGAATCGTATTGGCATATTGTTGCACTTGTTCAAAGTCGGCTACGTTTAATGCCGTTGCATCGGCAACTTGTCCGCCATTTTGTTTGATGTCTTCGGCTGTTTTTTCTAATGCTGATGCTTGGATGTCGGTTAGAAAAAGTATAGCACCTAACTGCGCTAATTCCATGGCAACAGCTTTACCTATGCCGCTGGCAGCGCCTGTAATCAAACATTTTTTTTGTTGGAAATAGTTTGTTTTCAAGTATAATAATTATTTTGATTCTGTTGGATTTGTCGTTTTCTCTAAACGTTTAAAGTAGGTGGCTTTAAATCTATCTTTTACAATTTCGCCTTGAATTTCTGCTTTATGCACTGCCATACAGAAACCATCTTTTGCATGTGGATGACCATAATCACTAATACCAACGCCATCTACAAAATATTTTTTTCCATTTAAAATAATGGCAACATCACAGTCGTTTCCGGGCATTCCAAAATTACATTCACCACACGACACATCTACTGATAACAACTGTTTATTAGGGTCAGGTTTTGATGCGAGATTTTTGTTGACTTGTGCCAAGCCAACTGTAGTAAAAAAGCAAAACATCAATAAGGTGCAAATAAGTTTCATTGTATTTTAATTTTGATAGATACTATACGAAAGATACACATTTCGGAAGAATAGTCATACAAACAATACGTATTAATTGATGTAACAAATAAGGCTTTGTGTTTCACAAGGAAATGAAAAATGTAATATTTTCAGAACGTGACAGATGCAAGACTGTTGTAGTATCCGCTACGAGCGACTCTGATAGGAAAGAAAGATTTGCTTCTAAACTTGATTTTTTATAACTTTATTTTATGATAGCAATCGTAAAAAACGAATTACTTTCCAAAATCCAGAATAGCGATGACGAGATTTTGTTAAAACAAATTTCATTATTATTGGATGGCAATCAGGTAATGAAATTAAACAAACATGAAAAGAATGCAATTGATGAAGCTGTGGAAGCAGTGAAAAACAATCAATTCAGTTCTGATGAAGAATTTCAAAAAGAATGGGATAAATGGGTAGGATAGTCATCTGGTCAGCACCCGCACAAAAAGACATAAAAGAAATCACTACTTATTGGAATATCCGTAATAAAAGCAATACATATTCGCACAAACTCAGAAGTATTATCAGAGATAAATTAGATATTATAAAAATATTCCCGTTCATAGGAATTCAAACAGACCACCAAGATGCAAGATGTTTTATCATTAGTGATTACAAGTTGTTTTATGTAATTAAAGATGAAACCATAATTGTTTTGCGACTTTGGGACACACGTCAAAATCCTGAAAAGTTTAAATTATAATTGGTAGTTGTATACTTAACGCATAAATGGATTTTTAAAGTTTGTGACAATAATGTATCATAGTGATTGACAGATGACGCTTGCCAACCCTAATGCCTTGCTTTGCTAATCACTTGTCTAATGCATTGGCTTGTGTCCTCACAAAACAACAAACTCCTACTCTTCCTCACTCATCTCAAAGTCTTCTAAAAACTTAGTCGTGAAATTTCCACTTCGGAAATCTGCATTGTCCATTAACTGTAAATGAAATGGAATGGTTGTTTTTATGCCATCTATTTTCATTTCATTTAATGCTCGTTTCATTCGCTCAATGGCTTCTATACGTGTGTTTCCTTTTACAATCAGTTTTGCAATCATCGAATCATAAAATGGTGGAATGATATATCCATTATACACATGCGAATCAATGCGCACACCATAACCACCGCTTGGTTGGTAGTTCGTTATTTTTCCCGGCGATGGTTTAAAATTATCATACGGATTTTCTGCATTAATTCTACATTCAATCGCACAAGCATTCGGGAAATAAGCATCTTGTTCCAACTTTTTTCCTGCTGCTAATTCAATTTGCAAACGAATTAAATCAACACCAATTACTTCTTCTGTTACCGGATGTTCCACTTGAATACGCGTGTTCATCTCCATAAAATAAAATGATTTGTGCTTGTCCACCAAAAACTCAATAGTGCCAACACCTTCATATTTTATAGCTTTTACGGCCTTCTTAGCAGCATCGCCTAATTTTTTACGCAAAGCGTCATCTACAAATGGGCTCGGACTTTCTTCCACTAATTTTTGATGTCGGCGTTGTATGGAGCAATCGCGTTCCGAAAAATGCGCCGCATTGCCATATTGATCGCCGGCAACTTGCACTTCTATATGTCGAGGTTCTTCGATATATTTTTCTAAATACATACCCGAATTTCCGAAAGCTGCTCCGGCTTCTGCTTGCGCATTTTCCAAGTTAGATTGAAATTCTTCTTCACTCCAAACAATGCGCATACCTTTGCCGCCACCGCCGGCAGTTGCTTTTAAAATTACCGGATAACCGATTTCTTGAGCTAATTTTTTTCCGACAGCAATATCAGTAATCAAGCCTTCAGAGCCAGGAATTACAGGTACTTTGGCGCGTATCATCGTTTCTTTTGCCGTAATTTTATCGCCCATGGCGTGAATTTGTTCCGGCGTTGGTCCGATAAATTTGATATTTTTTTCGGCACATTTTCGTGCAAAATTTTCATTCTCTGCCAAGAAACCATAGCCCGGATGAACAGCATCCGCTTTAGTAATTTCTGCTGCCATTAAAATATTATCTATTTTAAGATAAGAATCTTTTCCGGCGGGCGGACCGATACAGAAACTTTCGTCCGCCATTTTTACATGCAAACTTTCTCTATCCGCAGTAGAAAAAACAGCCACTGTTTTGATGTTCATTTCTTTGCAGGTTCGAATAATGCGCAAAGCAATTTCTCCACGATTGGCGATTAAAATTTTTTGAAACATAGGTATGCTAATTTAATGACATTTTTTGCAATAACATAAGTTATTCCTTAAGGAAAGCAGTAGAATTATACAACAAGAAGGCAACGATGAAAAACCAAAATTAAACTTGTATTTTTGAATCGTGCGATCAATTTTACTTGGAGCGGGCATTGTTTTACTGGCTATTTTAGCACTTGCATTGTATTACGACTTTACAACTATGTGGACATTTCTTCCCAAAGGTTCGCATATTTGGCGGCAAGCAGATTGTTTTGCAATGACATTAAATTACAAACAATTTCATTTGCCTTTTTTTCATCCTGCAACGTATAATTTACAATCGATAAATGGAAATGTTGCCGGAGAATTTCCGTTGTTTTATTTTATAGCGGCACAATTTAAACATCCGGCAATTGCTTTGCGTGTTATGCATACAATTGCTTTATTTGTTGGCATTTTGTCTATTTATTTTATAGCTTTTTATTTTTTGAGAAGAAGATTATTGTCAGTTTTTTGTGCCTTACTTTTTTTTACTTCACCATTATTGATTTTTTATGGTAATAATTTTTTGAGTGATGTTCCGGCATTGTGTTTTGCTTTTTTAGGTTGGGCAATTTTTTTATTTCATCAAGAAAAGATGAGTTATATTGTATTGTCTTTTATGCTATTTGCCATAGCAAGTTTATTGAAAGCAAGTGAAATATTTCACTTTTCAATGGTCTTCTTTTTCTTAATTATAAATAAGAAACGAAACATCAAAAATTATATACCATTTGTTTTATGTTTGCTTCCAATTGCATGGTATATCTATGCAAAAAGATACAACCAACAGCAACATGATACATATTATTTCTTGAGTGTTTTTCCGATTTGGAAACTCAGCATAGCGGAAATCAGTTTGGCAATTCGTAGAATGTGCATCACTTGGAGTAAAAATTATTTCTGGATTCCAACTTTGATATTGTTATTATTTGGAGCGTTTAAAGTATTTCAACATCGACATAAATTAAATGCTGACTTAAAACAAATTCTTGTAATTAGTTTCGTATTTGTGCTGGTTTATATTTTATTATTTTTTGAAAAGATGATTGAACACGAATATTACTATACTTTCTTTTTTGTGTTTTTCCTTTTTTTGACAATAGCCATTTTAAAGACCTATAATTGTTTTCAGGCAGAGAATATTTTTGCGCATACACTTTTGTTTTTATTCTTGATTTCGAATATTATTTTCTGCAATCATTTTGTAAAGGAAAAATTGAGTTATAACCAATATGACACAACAACAGCTACCGACACATTCCAACAAAAATTAGAACAATTAGGTATTACAGAAGATAAAGTCGTATTGTCGTTGCCGGACATTTCACCAAATCAAAGCTTATCTTTAATGCAACGCAAAGGATATACTGCATTTAATGAATATGCAACTCCACTAAAAAATAAGAAGATAGATTTTGTCATCCTAATTCAAACGAAATGGGAACAATTTCCACTCCTGCAACCTTATGCTAAAGATAGTATTGGTACGTATGGTGACATTACAATTTATAGGTTGACGAATTAAAAAACACTTTGTTATTTATGCTTGTTTTTTCTATGTAAATTAATTGTATTTAAGTATCTGTTATGGTAATATCTGCTGATTTTTAAAATGGATTTTATAAGGAAATAATTAGTAGATTTATATCAAAAATTAATGGACTTCTTTTAAATTTGTATAACGAACTAAGAAAATTTCAGTTTTATTATTTGAAGAATATCATTAATAGATAGAAGGAACTATGGGTGTAAAATTACCAAGGAAGAAGCATAGTATTATTTGGTTGTCTTTAATTTACAGACTTCAAAAATATATTCCAATTAGCCACAAGCTAAAACTCAAGATATTCTTAAATTTAGAATGGTTGTTTGATAGATTAGCTCACGAGATGTCTTTTAAGTCTTATGCACCATTAGAACATCCTATGCGTCTTAAATCCAAACAATTTATTTTAGATAATGTTACATCGGAAAGTAAAGTGCTTGACTTAGGTTGTAACTTAGGTGATATCAGTTTTATAATTGCAGAGAAAGCAAAAGAAGTTATTGGGATAGATTATAATCCGAGATCTATCAATATTGCCAATAAAAGATATCAAAAAGAGAATTTGAAATTTTACAATATTGAAGCTTACGAGTATCTAACTCAAAATAAAGAACAATTTGATATTCTAATTTTATCACACATCTTAGAACATTTAGATAATCCGAAAGATTTCTTAATACGTTTCAAAGATTTTTTCAAAGAAATATATATTGAAGTGCCGGATTTTGAACGATATTATTTGAATTTATATCGACAAAATTTAGGCATGCATTTGCTTTATTCTGATGATGACCATATAACTGAGTTTGACAGAGACGAATTGCGTGCTTTGTTATCTTCTTGCAATATAGAAATCCTGAAATCTGAATATCGTTATGGTGTTCAGAAACTTTGGTGTAAGGTTTCTAAATAATTCTTTTTTTCTTACAGCGAACTTACTTTCCATTCATTTTATTCAACACTTCCAAGAAATTAACCAATTTAACCAATCCTTTTCCGGGAGCCATAAAGTTATTAGGAACGATAGTTTTATCAGTAACCGGTTTGCTATATGGTCTGAAAGTGCCATCCATACAAGTGGTTGTTATTTTATCTAATTGACGATTTATCTTTTTGTCATTCGGATTCTTAGTAAAACACATAGCGGCATCTGTAATGCTAAGTTTGTCGATACTATATTGATAAAAAATAGTATTCTGAATACATTTTGGCTCAACATAAGTTACAGACGATTTTGGTAAAGTATTATTTACTGCTTGATTAAAATAAGTAGTCGCCATTTTTGCAGCTTCATACATTTGTGTATTTTCATATTGATACATCAACAATTTTACTAAGTTGGCTTTAGCATAGGCACCAACTCTGCTACTACTTACTCTTCCATTTTGAGTATCTGCTGTCCTCATTAATGGTAAACTGCCCCAAGTTTGATTATAAGATGGAGTTTGGAAAACGTGTGTGCCATACGCATTGATATAAATATTGTAGTTGATTTGGTTGGCATCATACAAATCTTTTAAGGCTAATGGACCCCAATTTTCAGGACCTAAAATGGTGGTTTTATTCGGATTTACTACCCAATCTAAAGCGCCACTAAAATAAAATGCCGGAGTTTTATCTTGATTGTCGATAATATCGCCAAGTCCTTCTTTTGGTCCCGGCAAACCACCGCCATAAGCCACTACAGCAACAATTCCATTATTATTGAAAGGTTGGTTGTAATTGAGTTTCTTTTTTATTTGGTTGAATAATTGATGTTTAAAATTATTTTCATCTGCATACGTGAAGAACAATGAAGCATTTGCGCCTAAGCTTCCTCCAACCATAAAAAATTTAGTTGTATCTACAGATAATTTTTGGCTATTGTCCACAACAAATTTTCTGGCAGCATTTGACAAAAATAAGTTGATATACATCGTTGCAAAAAATTTATCTTTTGGAATAATTGCGCTGACTTGGTTAATTACTCTACTGGTATAAAAATTACTGGTATTACCTTTTCCATCGTAGCGTTTAGCGTTGCTACCGGCATTTTCATAATAGGCAACCACATAGCCACGCAACGCAAAATCAATTGCCATTCTGTTAGTTTGCGACCAACTAAAATCTTCTCCATTTCCGTTGGTTAATAAAATACAACGTTTTTTGCTGTTTGCATATTGCGGTTCAATAATCATCATTTGGCTGTTGTCAGGCGTATAAAATACTTTTGTTGCCGTTAGAAAATTACTAAGCGGATAAGGTTTATTGCGTTCTCCATTTTTATAAACTTCGGAAAGACTTTGAGCTAAATCTAAAACAGTTAAATTATATGCATTCAAATAATTTCCTCCTGTTTCAGATAGTGGAATTGTGAAAGCATTTTGGTTCACATCAACATAATTGATGTTGGCATTTTCTTCAGCTTTTGAAAATTGAAAGGCAAATAATAAAAAAAGTAAAATAAGTTTATTCATAACAAAGAAATTATAATTAACTCTTGAGATAGAACAAGAATTATACCATAAAAATAATTAAATAAGTTTAATAGAATGATTATATCAGCCATTTTACTCAAATTTGTATCTTTACAAAGTGGAAGAAATTCAAAAAAATATAGAAGCTATCCTATTTGCAGCAGAATTGCCAATTAAAATTGATGAATTGCTGTCTTATCTTAATAAAGATACGGAAACGCCATATACAGAAGAGGAAGTAGAAGGTATTTTACAAGTAATTACCGAAAAATACAATAACGATTTATTTCCTTTTGAAATTGGAAAAACCGGAGGTGGTTATCAGTTCCTAACTAAACCGATATATCACGAAGCCGTTTCCGCATTTTTAAATAGAAATACCGTAAAACGATTAACTACTGCTGCCTTAGAATCGTTAGCTATAATTGCGTATAAACAACCGGTAACGAAAAGTATTATTGAAACAATTAGAGGCGTTAATGCAGATTATACCATTCAAAAATTAATGGAAAAAGAATTAGTGGAAGTTGCCGGACGAAGTGAAGAACCGGGAAAACCACTTCTATATAGAACAACACAACAATTTTTAGATTATTTTGGGATTAACTCCTTAGATGAATTGCCGAAATTAAAAGAATTTGAAGAACTACAAAACCAAATTGGTGAGAAAGAGAATATCGAGAACACCCATAGAACGGACGACATCGCCCAGCAAAACTAATTTCCAAAAGAATAGAAAGACGTTTACGCAAAAGAAAGATGCCTTTGCTTATAAAATAGAGCAAACCGTAAAAGATTTTGTGCCACCGAAAGAAGTGGCTCAACAAGAAGATGTAAGACTTAATAAATTTATTTCCAACGCAGGTATTTGTTCGCGCCGCCAAGCTGATGAATACATCAAAGCCGGTTATGTTACCATTAATGACCAAACGGTGCTGGAAATGGGCTACAAAGTACAACCTAAAGATGTAGTAAAATTTAAAGGCAAAAAAGTACAGAACGACAAGAAAGTCTATATTTTGCTTAATAAACCAAAAGGCTATTTAACTACTGTTTCTGATGATAGAGAACGAAAAACCGTAATGGAATTGGTAAACACCGTTAAAGATGCACGTATTTATCCGGTTGGACGATTAGATAGAAATTCTACCGGCGTTTTGTTATTGACAAACGATGGTGAATTAGCACAGAAACTTTCCCATCCAAGTGGCGAAGTAACCAAAGTATATCAAGTAGAATTAGATAAACCATTAGCACAAAAAGATTTGTTGAAAATAAGAGAAGGTGTTGAGTTGGAAGATGGAAAAGCAAATGTCGATCAAGCGGATTATACTTTACCTCGCGGCGATGATAGATTTGTTGGTGTAGAATTGCACAGCGGAAAAAACAGAATCGTACGTCGTATTTTTGAAAGCTTAGATTATGAAGTGCAAAAACTCGATAGAGTATTGTATGCCGGATTAACCAAGAAAAATTTACCACGTGGCAAATGGCGTTTTTTGTCAGAAAAAGAAATTATCTTCTTAAAATATTTCATTGCTAATAAGAAAGAGAAAAAGAAAAAAGAAGAGTAATCGTTTTCTTTTTTTTACCAGAATTTTATTTTTCCGGCAGCAAACCAACACATACGCAACAACATAAATCCGTTGGTAAAACGAGAAATGTTAGTTGAACCATAAGTTCGTTCTTTATATCTAATTGGTAAATCAATGATTTTTAAGTTGAGTTTATAAGCGCCAAACAGCAAATCAAAATCACCGAAAGGGTCGAAGTCGCCGAAGAATTTTCTATTTTCAATCAACTTCAAATAATCTTCTTTAAACATCACTTTGGTGCCACACAAACTATCTTTTATCGGTTGCTCCAACAGCCAAGAAAAAATGTATGAGAAAAATTTATTTCCAAGTGTATTTAAAAAGCGCATCGCTTCTTTTTCCATCGGATATACTAAGCGTGAACCATTAATAAACTCAGCCTTTCCGGTAGCAATGGCGTTATAAAATTTCGGCAATTCTTCCGGTGGCATCGTTAAGTCGGCATCTAAAATCAT
>JAGQYE010000090.1 GCA_020436225.1 Bacteroidota bacterium
ATCAAGAGGTAATCCCGAATCTTCTCTTAAATCTGGTAACGCTCTTGCATTAGTTCAATCTATGGCACTTCAATTTGTGTCAGGTCTTCAACAATCTTATGTTAAATTAATTGAAGATGTTGGAACTGGTACAATTAATATGCTTAAAGATTTTGCTGCTGTTCCACGAGTAGCAATGATCGTTGGTGAATCTAATAGATCATATATGAAAGAATTTAGTGGAGATGATTTATCAAGTGTAAATCGTGTTATTGTTGATGTTGGAAACCCATTAGCTAAAACAACTGCTGGTCGTGTTCAAATGGCTGAACAGATGTTACAGATGGGATTAATTAAAACTCCAGAACAATATATTGGTATTATCAATCATGGTAAACTAGAAACAATGACTGATGGTATTGATAAGCAATTGCTTTTAACTAAAGCTGAAAATGAAAAACTTATTGCTGGTGAAAGTCCTGTTGCAGTGTTTACTGAACCTCATTCATTACATATTAAAGAACATAGAGATGTGTTGTCTGATCCTGATTTAAAAAACGATCCAGATTTAGTAATGAGAGTTCAAGCTCATATTCAAGAACATATTAATTTATTGAGAACTACTGATCCTGCAACATTACAAATGCTTGGTGAACAACCTTTGGCACCATTACAGGCTCCTCCTCCAAACATGCCTTCTCCTGATCAAATGGTTAATCAAAGTGGAATGGGACAATTAAATCCTGTAATGCAACCACAAGCAACAGCAGCTATGGCAGCACAAAATCCAGCAATAATGGAAGGTACGATTATGCCACAACCAGCAGCACCTCCAGCACCATTTAATGCTTTACCAACTAATCCTGCAGATTTATTACCGCAAGGTTAATAATGTTTAAATTATTATTGGTTTTATTATTTTGTATTAGCACCTTTAACCCTAGAGTGAGTAAAAAAATGCCTGATGAAAATTATAAAAAAGCTTTAGAAATGGCAGCACAAATGGATAACTCATTTCAAAAAGATTATAATGATATGAGAAATGAAGATTTTCTTAAAATTATTTCAATGATTGAATCTAGTGGTGGTCAAAATACAAATCATAGAGAAATACAATCAGGAATACATGAAGGCCATCGTGCAGCAGGACAATATGGATTGATGCCAAATACTATGCAAGAAATTGCAAATAGAATGAATCAAGATGGATCGTTAAGTGATGAATTGAGACAAGTAACAAGTTTACCTCCAGATCAAATGAAAGCTGCTATTGAAAGTAATCCTATGTATGAACGTCAATTAGCAGAATATCTTGCTAATCAAGTTTTAAATAGACAACATGGAGATGAAGAAAAAGCTGCATACTCTTGGTTTCAAGGGCACAATTTAAGTCCTCAAGAAATACAACAACGAAATTATAAAGAACATGATTACGTTAAAAAATTTAATGAATACCGTGATCCAGAAAACTTTCAAAAACTTAGTGAGTTGATGAATAGAAAGCCATAAGGAGAACTAAGTGCCAAATAATCTGAAAGGATATGATGGCTTTCAAGTGCTGCGAAGTGTTTTTGATGTAGATCAGAACTGTCTTCGTGTATGCATTGTTTCTGGTGGAAGTGGTGGACCTAGCACTGAAGTTATTATTGATCATACCAATGATTCAATACGATTAGGTGATGGTACAAATTTAATTACTGCAACAGTTGATGGAAGTAAAGTTGGTTTAGATGTAAATATTTTAAATACACCAACAGTTACTACCCCAATTATTACAAATATAACTTATGGAACTATTAACTCTGAGCAAAGTCATTTATTTAATACTAATACAAAACGTTTTTTGGTTAGATTTAGAGGTTCTGCAAAAATGAATATTAGTTTTACTTCAGGTCAAACTGGAAGTAATTATATTACACTTCATTCAGGTAATATATATACAGAAAATGATATTATAACTGGAGGAACGCTTAGATTGTATTTCCAGGCAAATAATACCGGAACTGTAGAAATTTTGGAATGGACTTAACAAATATTATTAGAAAAGGTAATTACAAACATGCATGTAAAAACTATATTAGGAGGTAAGGCATGTCTAGTATAACTAAGGATCAACTGCTTTTTGATCCTGCGGGTTCAGACAATGATAACATTGGGGCGTATGTACGTTCATCTGATGGAACA
>JAGQYE010000091.1 GCA_020436225.1 Bacteroidota bacterium
CATAGTTAAAATAAACCGAATAATTCGGCATCGATTTTCTCCACTACTTTCCCGAAATCATCCGATTTATCGGCATAATTCAAATCATCTACATTGATTACAAGCAGTGGTCCTTCTTTGTAATTATCTATCCAATTATTGTAATAAGAATTGAGTTGTTTAAGATAATCCAATCGGATATTATCTTCATAAGCTCGGCCGCGACGTTCTATTTGACCAACTAAAGTTCCAATAGAAGCTTTCAGGTAAATTAATAAATCAGGTGCATTTACTTTCTTGCTGATAGTTCTAAAAAAGCTGATATAATTTTCAAAATCGCGCGTACTCATCAAACCCATTTCATGCAAGTTTGGTGCAAAAATATGAGCATCTTCGTAGATGGTTCTGTCTTGAATCACAATTTGATTTCCTTCTTGAATTTCGACTAATTGGCGTAAGCGGCTGTTTAAAAAAAAGATTTGTAAGTTAAACGACCAACGTGGCATATCTTGATAAAAGTCGTTGAGATATGGATTGTTTTCTACATCTTCAAAACGTGCTTCCCAATTATAATGTTTGGCTAATTTTTCAGTCAACGTAGTTTTCCCAGATCCGATATTACCGGCAATGGCGATATGTTTTAGTTGTTTTTTCTGTTTTGCCACAAGTATGGTTTTTTATTTTCAACAAGGCATCTAAACTATACATTTTTTTTCAATGTAATGATTAGAATGATAAAAAAAATGAGAATAGTGGATAATTTTTACAAAAAGTTATTTCCAAATAGATTTTAAACCCATGATTTCTTGAACGCCATCTAAGGTAGCTCTTGCACTAATACGTGCTTTTTCAGCGCCATCTTTTGCAATATCTTGGATATATTTAGGGTTTGCTTCTAAGGCATCAATTTTTTCTTTTAAAGGTGCGGTAAAAGCAATAATATCTTCTGCTAATTGTTTTTTTAGCTCACCATATCTAATAGTACAATTTGCATAACTTTCTTCAAAATGTTGTACAACGTCCTTAGTCGAAACCAAATTCAACAACGTAAATAAATTTTGAATTTCTTCCGATTTAGGTTGGTTGGGTACAGTAGGACCTGAATCCGTTTTTGCGCGCATTACTTTCTTGCGGATACTTTCGGCATCTTCTCGTAAAAGAATAGCATTGCCTTCACCTTCACTTTTGCCCATTTTTCCGCTTCCATCTAAGCCCGGAACTTTTACTAATTTACCGGTCATATCAAATGCTTGAGGTTCAGGGAAAAAATCAACATTAAAAAGATGATTAAAGCGAACGGCAAAATTTCTGGTCATCTCCAAATGTTGCTCTTGGTCTTTCCCAACCGGCACTTTATGCGCTCGATGTATTAAAATATCTGCTGCCATTAAAACCGGATATGTCAATAAACCGGCATTGATGTTTTCCTGATGTTTTTTGATTTTTTCTTTGAAAGAAGTACATTTCTCCAATTCGCCTTTATAGGCTAACATATTTAAAAGTGCATATAATTCTGAAATTTCAGGCACATCACTTTGCACATAAATAGTGCTTTTCTCCGGATCTAATCCACAAGCAATATACTCGACTAAAGTAGCTCTGACCGATTTTTTCAATAATTCAGGATTCGGATGTGTTGTTAAAGCATGCAAATTGGCAATGAAGAAAAAGGCATCATAATTTTCTTGCATTTGAATAAAATTCTTGATCGCGCCAAAGTAATTGCCCAAATGGAGATTTCCTGTACTTCTTACGCCACTTAGTACTCGTTCTTTCATGTTGCAAAGGTAATTGTTTATCCTTTAATTTGAAATTATCGTTATACTGTTAAAAAAATGATAAAAATATTGTGTAAAATCAATTTTATTGATTAATATTAATTTACGATTTTATGCACGTACGCAAAAAACATAAATTTTATGAAGAAAATTCTACACTTTATTGTATTAATAGTTACTTTTTTTGTTTCACCGCAGTTCCTTTTTTCTCAAGGAGATAGACTACAACAAAAGGTAGTTGAACAAAATATTATTTTAAATAAGAATTCTATAGTTCCCAACCACAATAATATTCCGGAAAAAAAGAATAATAATGCTTTGATACAGAAATCAGATGTAAACGGAAAGCAATCTGAATCATCATCTAATCCTTACTTTTTATTAGGCGATGATAAATCAAAACAGGCAAAATACAATCAACAAAAGAGACTAGAGATAACTAAAGATTCAGAAATCAAGTCACCTGAACAAACTTCAATTAAGTTGGATTTACAGGTTAACGCAATCAAAGAAAATACAAATACAATAGAACCTCAAAACAAGATAGAAACGCCAATTCAACAAGTACAAAAGGTAGAACCTATCTCTAAAACTAAAAATCAATTAAGTTCAACCGCTACTAATCAAAACGAATCAATTGATCCGGCAAAAAGAAGTTATATTGAAAATGAAATTAAAACACTCGATTCAGAGATTCAATCCAGCACAAATAAAGAAGATGAATCTATCTTACTAAAAATAAAACGCCTGAAAAAATTACAAGAATTAATCGGGCAATAATTAAGATTCTTAAATAACTATGAAACTAATTCTACAATATTGTTTACTCTTTATTCTATTTACATGTGTATATTCTGTTAATGCTCAGCCTGCAAATAACTGTGTAAATGCAATGAATATTTGCAACAACCAATTAGCGGCGCAATTAGATGATGGATATGGCACACAAGATTGTCCATCGGGAGGTTGCGGTTGTATGTTAGCCGGAGAAAAAAATTCCAGATGGTTCAGAATTGTAATTCAAACAGGAGGTGTTTTAGAATTTACAATTAATGCATATAATGGCTCTGCCGATTATGATTTTTCAGTCTGGAATCAAGGAGCAGGCGGTTCTTGCCCAAGCAGTGCAGAAATGGATGCACCGGATAGGTGTAATTATGCTGCACCACAAAATCCTACAGGTATAAGAGGTACAGGAAATGGGAACTCAAATGATGCTTCAGGAAATCTATTTTCTAATCAACTTAATGTAAGTGCCGGCGATGTAATTTACATTTTAGTCGATAATTGGAGTGGAACAAATGTAGGTTTTCAATTAGATTTTTTTGGTGGAAGTCCTGGTTCAGGAAAGGGTACAACGGCAACGTTTCAATGTGATGATGTCAATACTTGTAGTACTTGTTCTGACCCGGATTGTAATACTTATAGGTTTGATACACCGGAAGATTATTCGTTTGATGAGACTGCAGCAAATGGGGCTTGTCATTCTAATTTTCCGGTCAATTCTAAAACAGCAACAGTTTGTGGCACATTTACCGTTCCTGCTCCACTTACAACAGTAGAATTTCCATTAGATGCAGGTGTGGAAATAACAACAACAGGCAATACTGCTGCTTGTTTAGATGTTGCAACTTCCCATATTTCGTATCAGGTTTGGGGTATTTGTGGTACACCGATTAGTCCAATTCCGGGAACAGGAATTTATACCGGATTAGATAATTCTACAACATATAAGGTATGTAAAACTGTAGATGTTTCTTCCGGTTCGGCAGATTGCTATTTAAGTAGAATTTGTTTGCCTTATTGGACAATGGTAGAAAATGATGATCCGTGTAGTGCAATTCCTCTAACGATAGATGCTACAGCTATTTCAGGCTCAACCGTAGGTGCTTCAACAGGTATGAATGCAGGTTGTACGGGGTACCAAGATGTTTGGTATAGTTTCATTGCACCAAACTCTGGTCGTGTACAAATTAATGTAAACCCGGATGCAACATCTGATGTAAAAGTAAGTTTAATCGGACCATTAGCAGGAACTGAAAGTGGAGTAAATGATTGTAATCAAACTTGTGATCAAATAACTACTTTATCCGGAGGATGTAATGATTATAATGGCATCGATGGAACAGAAAGACTTTTTGCTTTTGTAATTCCTGGTCAAGAATATTATGTTTGGGTAAGCGGAACGGCAGCAAGGCCTGATGCCAATTTTACTATTCGAGTTACAGAAACTATCACAACAACTGCGCAACCTACTCCGGGTCCGGATTTAGTTGGTACTCCGGATGTTATTCCATCAAATGATGATTGTTCGAATGCCATTGACCTTAATCCTATGTGTAATACACAAAGTGGTACTAATATCGGAGCCACTGCTATATGCACAGATCCGGATCCTCAATACGTAGCAGCTATAACTTTAGAAAATGATGTTTGGTATAAATGGACTGCTCCTGCTGATAATGGAAATGCTCAAGTAACTTTAGAAGTTACAGGAGTTTCTTGTACAGATGGAGCCGGAGTAGGAGCAACGGGCATACAATTTGGAATTTTCAGAGGTACTTGCAGTGCCTTAACTCCTGTTCAAAGTGGAACTACTACTTTAACATTTACACCGATTGCAGGAGAAACATATTATTTTGTTATAGACGGAAATGCCGGCGCACAATGTAATTTCTCTATAAATATTAAAAGACCAACTGTTACTTCTCAAACTTGCAGTGGAGGAAATTATTGCGCAGGAAGCTCAATAAGTGCTTCGTTTAATTATTCTTATTCAGGTTCTAATCCAGGCTATCGTTGGGCATACTGTAAATCTAGTACTTGGGGATCTGCATGTACGATAGATTTAGATAATCCTTCAACATATTCTATTTATGATGCCGCAGTTGGATTGCCTAATCCGGGTTGTACACCAGCAACATATACCTTTGTGGGCTATATTTTAGCAGATAATGGAGCTACAACAATTGCTCCGGGTTATCCACGACCGCAACCGATTTCCGCAAATTGTGTACGCCAAACCAATCCATGCACATTCAATATTTATCCGGATATTAGTAATACAGTAACAGTAACAGCTACAAATTGTAGTCAGATAGTAACAACTAATGCAGCTTGTTCACCAGCTGCTCCAATAACCATTTCCGGAAATACAAATCAAACTGCATCACCAGGAACGAATGGTACTTTTACGCCTGTTACTGTTACATGGAATGCTCCTTATGCGGCTTCTGCACCTAGCTTATGTAACACGTATACTATTCAAAATAATTATGCGTGTCCCGGACCATCTGGCGCAAATACTTGTAGTGCTGCACCACAATTAATAATAGGTGCTCCAGCAATTTCAAGTAATAATACTGTAACAGCAACAACTGCAGAGTGGGTAACAGCATGTGGTACAGGTAATGCAGGGAGTGGAGTCTGGTTTACCTTTGTTGCACCAAATTCAGGGAATGTAAATATTTATCTCACTAATGTTGGCTCGGGTAATAATTTAGATGCTATGTTATATCTATTTGATAGTAGATTATCTCGTGCGCTTGATTGTACAACTGATTTTGAATTCGAATCGGATATTTGTGCAAGTTGTACAGATTTAGGAAGCGGTTGTGATTTAGATGATCAACTTATTTATTGTTCTGATTTAACTGCGACAAATGGTAATGAATCCATACAAGCCAGATATTTGAATCCAGGAGAAACGTATTATATTATGGTAGATGGTTATTATACACCAACAAACGTATCAACCGGTAATTTTTCTATAAATATAACAGATGCTGGTGGTGGTCCTACTCGCCCAACAAATGATGATTGTTTAGGAGCAATTGATATCACATCAAATTGTTCACCATTCCAAGGAAATAATATTGATGCTACATCAAATTGCAGTTCAGATTTATATTTTCCCGGTGCGAGTACAGAAAACTCAGTTTGGTACACTTATACCGCGTCGGTTACAGGTCCACATGTAATTTATTATAGATATGCCAATGGTACACATTGTGCATTTTATGGAGCTCAACCCGGAATTCAATTTTCATTATATACAAGCAGTAATAATGCTTGTACAGGAACATTTACAAACATTCCAGCTGGCACTGTCTCTACTGGAACAACTAATGGCTCTGTTACAGTTAATTTAGTTGCCGGACAAAAATATTATATTTTTATAGATGGATATGGTGGAAATGAATGTGAATATGAGTTTTTAGTTTATAGTAAAGATTTATGTTGTACAGCAGATTTAGGAGCAACAGAAGGAAATGATGTAGTATTGTGTTATGGAGATGAAGTTACTTATGGTGTGTCCGCAGATCCTATAGATTTTGGAGATAATGCAGAAGATAATCCGGTGATAGGTTGGCAATTTTCAACAACAGAACCGACAGTTATTAATCCTTTTGACCCGGCAAATAATGGTAAATCATATTATGTAGGACAAATTGATATTGCTTCACCTGGGACATCTGTAAATAAAGTTTATAGAGACATGGATGGTTATTTTCCAAGCCCTCCAATAACATTAGATAATAATGGAAATAGTACTTATTATTCTGCAACAATCAATGACTTTCCGGCTGGTGCAACTTTTAATACAGCAACAGATACCATAACATTATGTGTTAACCTTGGAATGCAATATTATGCAGACTTAGATTTAGATTTAGTTGCTCCGGATGGCTCGTTATATAGATTAGTTCATGATAAATGCGGCTCAGATTATGGATATTTGAACGTTTGTTTTTCTAACGTAAATACAATAGGAAATATTAACAGTGCAGCTTGTCCGGGTGGAGGAGAAATTACAGGTTACTATCTGCCTATGGATGCTTGGGCTGGATTAAACGGAGAAGGATTAAATGGTACATGGCGACTTAGAGTTGAAGATGATGCATCTGGAGATTATACCTATTTTTATGGCTTTAATTTGGATATTAAAAAATCATACACTACTACTTCTGCACCGGTAGTTGGAACACATCATGGAGATATAAGAATAGTAAATGATGATCCATTTAAATATGGCTCACAAACATTTTGGCTTACTCCAGTAACGTTTATTGATTACGATGAAAGTTTGAATTTAGTTTATACAGATTCTTGTTATAGTTATGGAACACCGGTGAAAGTTACTTTACTAGAAAAATTAAATCTACCAAACTATACTCCGACTTGTAACGCGCCGGGTGATGGTAGTAATGGTGTTAGTTTAACTGTTACTTCACCAACCGGTGGATGGCCAGGTTTGACCCCAGATCCGACACCACCACAATATTTTACGGTTTCAGGTGCAGGCGCTGCTTCTTCAATTTCTTTTCCATCACCTCCGGTTGATGAAAATGAAGTTTCAAATTCATTTACAGTAAATGATGGTGAAGCATGGAGTGTTATTTTTACAGATAATAACGGTTGTCAAAGTTCAATTGGTTCAACTTTTGAAAAACCAAATTTAGGCTCAATTTTGATAAACCCAACAATATGTGATGATGACTCTTTAACTTTTAGTGTTTCTTCGCCGCCACCTGTTTATGCAATATATAAAATTACAATAGATTTCGATGGTTATCCCCAAGATATAAGTTGGGTTATGTATAATGGAACAAACACTATTGTTGCAAGTGGAGGCGGATATTCAACTACAGATGGAGCTGCAAGTATTACCACTCCATTGTTAGATCCAAATTTAGGACCATACAGAATAGAATTTTTTGATGGTTACGGTGATGGTTTAGGTTCAGGTGGAGGTACATCCAATAATGGTGGAAGTACAACTTCAAATTTTATCTTAATTGAAGAATTATTGGCATCAGGTGGCTCTACAGTTTTATATAATCAAAATTATTCGTTTTGTACACCCATATATTGTGTTGGACCAACAGCATCTTTGTTTAGTAATCTAAATATCAATTTAGGAACACCATTAGGAACATATTCTACTGGTGTTTCAGCGAGTTTGCACAATGGAAGTACTTGTGGCGGAAGTGCTATTTCCGGAGGTGTTTCATTAAATTCAGATGCCTCAGGTGCAATTCATTCAAATGTTTCAGGAGTAAATGGAGGTTCTACATATTCTTTAGAATATTCTTACACAGATAATTATGGATGTACAACGAGTTTGTGTAGTCCTGTTACAGTCTTTCCTCGACTAAGTATAAATCCTTCAGTTACATGTGATGGAAGTCAACCAATTGTAAATGTGAACGCAACATGCTCAGGTTGTAATGCAACTTTTGTTGCTGAATATTCTTACAATGGTGGTGCTACATGGACAACTGCAACAAGTGCAAATTTCCAAGATATATTTACATTCGGTCACGTGCGAAATACACTAACAAACGAAGTGGCTTGTGAAGTAAGTAG
>JAGQYE010000011.1 GCA_020436225.1 Bacteroidota bacterium
ATCCCGGCAATTTCAGCTAAACGCTGAAACGCGGGTGCGCGTTAGTTGTACACAATTAAAAAAGGGTCAGTTGTTTTTTATGATCTTCCAGTCTTTTGCTTGCTTTTTGAAAGTACTCGCTATCAATTTCAATACCTACTAAATCAAACTTTCTGTTCCAACAAGCCAAAGCAATGCTGCCACTTCCTAAATGTGTGTCAATTATTTTCATTCCATCTTTGCAGTAGTTGTCTAATATCCATTCATATAATTTGGTAGGTTTTTGTGTTGGATGTATTTTTTCATCACAGTCATTTATATAAGCGTCTGCTCTACTATATTGGTATAGTTTAAATGTGTTTAGGCTTGTTTTTGCTAATTCACCTTCTTTAAAGTTTCCGCTGTTTCCTTTATACCAAATTATAACGCCTTCCAATTTTAGCTCGTGAAAATAATTGCCACCCCACACAATTTGATTCTTACTTATTCTAATTAGTTCTTTAAAATATTCTTGGTTGGGTACTTGCTCATCCCAATTTGTTTCGTGATATTTTTTATAAGTTCCAGCACCTTTTGTAAATCCTTTTTTACCACCAAGATTATTTTGGTTAACATCTGCGTTTATTCCATAAGGTGGGTCAACAATAGCCAAATCAAATTGTTTATCCTCGCATTGCTTCATATAAAGCAAGCAATCCATATTCAGTAATTCTATTTTAGGTTCGTGCATACCCATCTTTTTTAACAGATGTACAACACAGGCTATAAGTAATAGCGGTTAAGTGTTGTATTCTAAGGTTATTATTATTTATTAAATTTCTTCTCATTCGATAGTCTTCGTGTGTTAATTCGCTACTACTCATAGCCAAAACGTTAGCTGCAAGCACTACTGACCTGCATCCAATAAAGTTCCGTGAGAAAACCTTTTATTAAAATCTCCCACCCTTTTTTTAGACAAATCAGAAAATTCAGGATTAATTTCTATTCCAATAAAATTTCTGTTTGTGTTTTTACAAGCAACCAATGTTGAACCACTGCCAGCAAATGGGTCTAAAATAATTTGTCCCTCATCTGAACTTGCTCTAATCAATTTTTCAATTACATCGACAGGTTTTTGCATGGCAATTCTTTTTCCTTTTTCTTCCGATTTTATTACGTCAGGCATATACTCCCTTATTTGTCTTTTGCCTTTTATTCCGTAAAAAATTCCTTCCCAAGTAAATTGCCAACTTTGAGAAGAATAACACCCGCTATGCCTTTGTTTATCCCATACAATTATGTTCTGTAATTTAAAATATTGTTGGTATCTCAAAAGCCAATCACTCATCATTGACCAACTTGTAAAACAATAGAAACCACCATCTTTTTTTAATACCCTAAATATTTCTGGCAATACCAAAGGCATCACATTTGAAAATTCTCCAATCATAAATGTATCTCTTGGATTTGTTTTTGTTCCATAAGGTGGGTCTGTTATCACCAAATCCACGCTTTCACTTGGTATTGATTTTAATATTTCAATACAATCTCCTGTGTAAATAATTTCTTTTTTTTCCTCGCTCATTTTAATAAAAGTTTTTTGTTAGTGTTTCAAATTAAGTTTCTGCTAAATTTATCGTGCCAGCAGCTAACACGTGCTATAAGCAAGTTTGCCAATAACATTTGTGCTAATTTTGAACATTCTTCAATGCAAACCTGCTCATAGCACCATCCGTTATGCGGGAATAAATTGGAAAACACAAGTTGCACAAGTCATCTTACATTTATCACCCTCTTTTGAAGAACAA
>JAGQYE010000092.1 GCA_020436225.1 Bacteroidota bacterium
CAAACTTATTATTTATTAACTGCTTATGCTAAGATAATTGACTATTTTTTTTGTATTTTTGCCATTTCGTAATTGGCAGGATGACACAAGCGCAACAATTTATTACAGCATATCAACAAAAAGAAAAAATTATTGGTGTAATCGGACTGGGTTATGTGGGTTTACCCATCGCATTAGAACTCGCCAAAAAGTTTAAGGTTATCGGTTTTGATATCAACTCAAAAAGAGTGGAAATGATGCAAAACAACATCGATCCAAGCAATGAATTGCCGGCATCTGCTTTCGAAGGTTGCGATATCGAGTTTACAGCCGATACAAACATTTTAAAACAAGCAACATTTTTTATTGTGGCTGTGCCAACGCCTGTTGATGAACATAATGTTCCGGATTTGAAACCGGTTGTTGGTGCTTCCAACACAATAGGTAAAATAATCAAAAAAGGCGATTATGTAGTTTTTGAATCAACCGTTTATCCGGGTTGTACTGAAGATGATTGCGTACCAATTATCGAAAAAGGTTCAGGCTTAAAGTTTATGCAAGATTTCAAAATCGGCTATTCACCTGAAAGAATAAATCCAGGCGACACCTTGCATACTTTAACTAAAATTACCAAAATAGTTTCCGGTTGCGATGCCGAAGCACTTGAAAATATTGCTGCAGTTTATGGCTCAATTATCGAACCGGGTGTGTTTAAGGCTTCGTCTATTAAAGTGGCGGAAGCTGCGAAAGTAATTGAAAATACTCAACGCGATTTAAACATCGCCTTGATGAATGAACTTTCTCAAGTTTTTAATCTAATGGGAATTAATACTTACGATGTTTTGGAAGCAGCAGGCACAAAATGGAATTTTCTCAAATTTCAGCCGGGCTTAGTGGGCGGGCATTGCATCGGCGTCGATCCTTATTACTTGACGTATAAATCCAACCAATTAGGATACAAGCCGCAAATCATATTAAGTGGTAGAAGTATTAACGATGGAATGCCAAATTATATTGCACAAAAGCTTGTACAGTTTTTATTGAAGAAAGGAAAAAATCCATCTAAATGTCGAGCATTAATTATGGGCGCTACTTTCAAAGAAAATGTTACGGATATTAGAAATTCAAAAGTTTTTAATTTGTATAAAGAACTCAAGAATTTCCAGTTAGAAGTAGAAATGGTTGATGCATTAGCGGATGCGGAAGAAGTATTTGAAGAATATAAAGTGCATTTAGTTGTTGAACCAACGAAACAGTATGATGTCGTTATTGTAGCCGTCGCACATGATGCATATAAAAAATTAGATGAAAGTTATTTTAAGGAACTTCTTACTGAAAATGCTGTTGTCGCCGATTTGAAAAATATTTATGCTTTCGAAAAACAAGAATTTGAATATTGGACTTTGTAAATTTTGATTAGCTTTATATAGAATGAAAACGATTTTAATTACAGGAGGAGCAGGATTTATAGGATCACACGTTGTGCGTCTTTTTGTGCGTAAATATCCAGACTATAAAATCGTGAATTTAGATAAGTTGACTTATGCAGGAAACTTAGAAAATTTATCTGACATTGAAGATTTACCTAACTATCAATTTGAAAAGATAGATATTGTTGATGCTGAAGCTGTAAATTCCATTTTTAAGAAATACAATTTTGATGGCGTTATCCATTTAGCAGCAGAATCACATGTTGACCGTTCCATTCACAATCCTTTGGATTTTATTATGACCAACGTTGTCGGAACTGTCAACTTATTAAATGCAGCTAAAGAAGCTTGGAAATCAAATTACGAAGGAAAATTGTTCTATCATGTTTCTACAGATGAAGTTTATGGCAGTTTAGGAGTAGAAGGCTTGTTTACCGAAACCACACCTTACGACCCGAGGTCACCGTATTCAGCATCTAAAGCAAGTTCTGACCATTTTGTTCGTGCTTACGAGAATACTTATAAATTGCCGATTGTATTGTCTAATTGTTCCAATAATTATGGTTCATTTCAATTTCCTGAAAAATTAATACCTTTATTCATCAATAATATCAAAAATGACAAGGCACTTCCTGTATATGGAAAAGGAGATTATACGCGCGATTGGCTTTTTGTAGAAGATCATGCAGCAGCCATCGATGTAATTTACCATAAAGGAAAAATAGGAGAGACGTATAATATTGGTGGTTTTAACGAATGGCAAAATATCGACTTGATAAAATTATTGTGTTCAATTATGGATAAAAAATTGGATAGACCAAGTGGAACATCTGAGAAATTAATTTCATACGTAACTGACCGACCAGGACACGATAAACGCTATGCCATAGATGCCACAAAATTGAATAAAGAATTAGGCTGGAAACCAACTTTACAATTTGAAGAAGGATTAGAAAAAACGGTAGATTGGTATTTACAAAATGAGAGATGGCTCGACCAAGTAACATCCGGAGAATATTTAAACTATTACAACAAACAGTACAAACATGCTTAGTATGAAGCTAATTAAAAAATATAGTACACTTTGTCTTTTGATGCTTTTATCTTGTATGGCAAAAGCACAATTTGTACCATCAACATTACCATCAATTCCTGCTGCTAACACAGATCCTACAGTAAAAGAAATTTTTAGAAAACTAGAAGATACTTTACAAGTAAAACAAGGTGAAATAAAAGTAGAAGAAGTAAAGAAATCTCAAAACTTAGCTAAAGGATTTTCTCCAAGAAAAGAAGATGCAGATGAGCAAGCTGGCGCAATAGGAAATGCAACTAATGCAGACGAAGTAAAAGGAAATAAAAATGCACCTGACAAATTATTAAAAGAGGCACAAAAAGCTTCTGAAACAGTTGAAAAATTAACAGCAACAGCAACACTTGAACTTAGAGAAAATTTAGATTCTGTTGATATTTTCGGTTTCAACTATTTTCGTCAAAAAGATGTAAAGGTTTTTAATAATGCTGTTGATATTAAACCTCCGGGAAATTATATTCTTGGCGTAGGAGACCAAATCGTTGTTTCCATTTGGGGTTATGCCGATTACAACCGACTTTTTTATATCGATAAAGATGGTTACATCCAACAAGAAAATATTGGAAGAATTTACTTAAAGGGATTAACCTTAGATCAAGCAAAAGCATTACTTCGAACAAGATTTGCAAATGCCTATATGATCGATAAATCTGACTTTGACGTATCTATCAATTATTCGAGAGTAATTACGATTAATGTAGTTGGTGATGTGGAAAACCCAGGTTCTTATACCTTTCCAGCCATCAACACAGCTTATAATATTTTAGCTTATGTAGGCGGACCAACAAAATCAGGAACAATAAGAGATATTCAAATAAAAAGAAACGGGAAAATTGTTCGCAAGTTTGACCTTTATAAATTCTTATACACACCAGAAAAACAAGATGATATTTTCTTAGACAATAACGATTATATCTATGTGCCTTCTCAGAAAAATATAGTTCGCGTTGAAGGAGCAGTAAACAGAGAAGGAAAATACGAAATGCTACCCGGAGAAACGTTTCAAGATTTATTGAAATATTGTGGTAATTACAAACCGGATGCCTTCACTAAAGTTATTCAAATAAGAAGATATAAAGACAATAAACAAATTCTTATTGATATAGATTTAGATAGCGTTCGAAATGTGAACGGAAAAGTAGAGTTACAAAATGGAGATGTTATAGGTGTTCGTTCTATTCCGGAAAAAGTAAAAAATTATAACGAAGTTTACGGCTCTGTATTATTGCCAGGAAGATATGAATGGAAAGAAGGCGACAGAGTTTCAGATTTAATCAAGAAAGCACAAGGTTTAAAAGAAGATGCTTTTTTGGATGAAGCTTATTTAATTAGAACAAATTTTGATGATTTTAGAAAGCATACATTTAAGATTGACCTGAATAAAGTTTTAGCAGATCCCAATTCACCGGATAATATGCTTCTTACTTTCCGAGATGTCTTAGAAGTGTATTCTAAAACAGATTTCTTTGATAGATTTGATATTGAAGTAAATGGCGAAGTACGCAACCCTCGAAGATTTGAATCCGAAAAAGGAATGTCGCTTCGCGACGCATTAATAATGTGTAATGGATTAAAAGAAGAAGCACTTTTAGATAAAATCATTATCTATAGAGTAAATAGTGATTTAACTGAACAGCTAATATCTTTTCCAATAGATACATCTAATAATTTTGCAGCCTTAGATACATTTAAACTAAAAAAGCGAGATAAAATTTATGTATTAAAAGATTTACGACGTATTGACAGATATTATATTGAAGTAAATGGAATGGTGCGCAATGCCGATACATTTCCTTATATGGTTAATATGACCTTGGCAGATGCGCTCGTTTTGGCAAAAGGTTTTAAAATGGAAGCAGCTTCTAACAGAATTGAAATTGCTCGTATTGCCAACTATAATAAAGCCATCTCACAATCTGTTCCAACGCAAGTAACCATTTTAAATTATAGTGTAAGTAAAGATATAGGCAACGATCCAGTTGCGAATAGCATAAAACTTCAACCATACGACAAAATATTTGTGCGCCCAACTCCGGAATTTGAATACCAGAAAAAAGTATATGTAAAAGGAGAAGTATTATATCCCGGAGAATATGTGTTAACCACCAAAGATGAGCGCTTAGCATCAGTTATCGAACGAGCCGGTGGATTAACAAGATTTGCGTATGCCGACGGAGCCCGACTAACTCGACAGGAAGAAGGTGTAGGAAACATCCTAACTGATTTGAATAAAGCTTTAAAAAATAAGACTTCTAAATTCAATTATGTATTGAAAGAAGGCGATGTTATTGATATTCCGGCAATCAAAGATTTAGTAACTATTCGAGGTGCATTTAATTACCCGGCAGAAAATAAACCGGATAATTTATATGTTCCGTTTACTGAAGGAAAAGATGCAAAGTATTATGTAATGAAATATGGTGCCGGATTTAGTGATACTGCCTACAAAAGAAAAACTTATGTAGTTCGTCCAAATGGCCAAATCTTGAGTACTCACCGAACAATGTTTGGAAAGAATTTCCCGAAAGTAGAGAAAGGATCTACTATTATTATTCCGGGGAAAATGGAAAAAGTTAAAAAGAAACGAGACAAATTACCGGGCGATGTCGGGCAACGCATTCAACGTGCAATTTCCGGTACAATAGGAGCTGTATCATCTGTACTTACACTCTATTTGCTATACTTAACTGTTAAAAATACTGCACATTAAATATGGCTGAGAACGATGAAATAGAAATTAAAGAGCAGCCTGAAGAGCAATCTGAGCAACAAGATAATGTAAACCTTGTTAAAGATGAAGGGTTCGTTAACGTTGTTAAAATTGGAAAAGAACTTGGTGGTATTGTTAAAAGCTATGCTTTAATTTTTGTTATTCCGATAATTCTCACAGGTTTATATGGCTATTATCAAGGTAAAAAAGAAATTCCGACTTATACAGCTAAAATTACTTTTTTTCTATCTGAAGAGCGTCCACAAATTCCTGGTTTCGGAAGTGGGAATTTCTCCAACTTATTACAATCCACCAATGCTAGTTTTGGAAACCCTAAAAAATTAAAAGAGTACTCTTTTACAGAACGTGTATCTGCTAAACTCTTATTTAAAAAAGTAGTTTTTAGAGGTAGAGAAGATTATATCGCCAACCATTATTTAAGACTTTATTCCGGTTATACCAATAGTTATTTTAGTGATTTTACATCTGTGAAGGATATGAGTATTCCGGATTATTTAGTTTTTAAACAAATCTTAAATGCAATAAAATTAATTGTTTCAATAGATTATAACGAAGCAGCAATTTATTCAATAACTATTACTACAAAAGATGAGGAATTTTCAAAATTATTATGTGAATCCTTCTACGAAAACTTAACAGATTACTATATTGAACGTGCTACTAAAAAAGCAAAAATTACGGTTGACTTTTTAGAAGAAAAATTAGCTTATGTTAAAGCTCAATTGGAAAATTCAGAATTTAATCTAGCTGATTACAAGGACCGAGCAAATAACCTCGTTACCTTTAAAGCTGATTTATATGAAACTCGATATCTTAGAAATAAACAATTATTAGAACAATTATACTCAGAAACAGCACAAGGATTGGAAGCTTCGAAAACCAACTATGCTTCTATTATGCCATTATTCCAAACAATTGACGAGCCACATTTGCCACTTCAAAAAAATGTAGTTTCTACACGAAAACAATTTTTGATGTATATGTTACTTGGTGTATTTATAGATATTGTTGCTATTGGTATAATTTATTTTAGAAGACATTTTTGGTCAGATATTAAGGCAACAATTAAGAGTGCGTAATAACAAACTGAAATAATATGGAAATAATTTCTACCAGCTTACAAGATGTTTATATAATAAAACCCAAAGTTTTTACAGATAATAGAGGATTTTTTTACGAAAGCTATAACGAAAAAGTATTAAATGAAGCCGGATTAAATTATACTTTCCTTCAAGATAATCATTCGAAGTCTTCTTTCGGCGTTTTGCGCGGTCTGCATTTTCAAAATAATCCTTATGCTCAAGCAAAGTTAGTGCGTGTTATTCAAGGAGCAGTTTTAGATGTTGCCGTAGATATTCGCAAAGGTTCTCCAACATATTTACAACATTTTTCATTAGAACTTAGTGCAGAGAATAATTTACAACTATTAATTCCAAGTGGATTTGCACATGGTTTTGTTGTGCTGACCGAAACCTGCGAATTTCTCTATAAATGTGATAATTATTACAATAGAAGTTCAGAAGGCGGAATTGCATACAACGATAAAACCTTAAATATAGATTGGAAAATTCCTGAAAATGATATCATCCTCAGTGAAAAAGATAAACATAATCCAACTATTGAAAATGCCAATTTACAATTTACCTATTAATATATGCTGAATCAAATAATAGACATTGCCATAAATGCAGGTAATGCCATCTTAGAAATATATCAACAAGATATTGCTGTTGAAATTAAAAGTGATAATTCACCGTTGACACTCGCCGACAAAAAATCGAATGAAATTATTGTAAACGGATTGAAAAATTTAACTCCTGAAATTCCTATTATCTCCGAAGAAAATAAATTGATTGATTATGCTGAAAGAAAAAATTGGAATCAATATTGGTTAGTTGATCCTTTAGATGGTACCAAAGAATTTATCAAGAAAAACGGTGAGTTTACCGTCAATATTGCATTGGTAGAAAACGGAACACCAATAGCAGGTGTGGTGCACGTGCCGGCAAAAAAATGCACCTATTATGCACAAAAAAATCAAGGAAGTTTTAAGATAGAAAATGGAAATACAACACCAATCCATCTTAGAAAATTGGCCGAAGACGGCATTCTAAAAATTGTAGGCTCTCGTTCGCATCAAACACCGGAATTGTTGGAGTATGTCGAGCAACAAAAATCAAAATTTAAAGAAGTTGATTTTGTGGCTGCCGGAAGTTCTTTAAAATTTTGTTTGATAGCTGAAGGTATTGCTGATGTTTATCCGCGATTAGGACCAACAATGGAATGGGATACTTGCGCCGGACATATCGTTGCTACCGAAGCCGGTGCAGAAGTTTTGCGAGCAGATACACTTCAACCATTAACCTACAATAAAGAAAATTTACTCAATCCTTATTTTATCGTCAAAAATCCGGAATTGTAATGCTTGGAATGTCAGCGTTCAGATTTATGATTTCAGATTTAGAAGTAATACTAAGTTGTTCAATAAGACTTAACGAAAAATCCAAGAATATTTCGCGTAAAAAAGGTCATTTATTTTTTTTCGCTTCTTTAGAATATTTTAATTGATAAAATTGTTGCATCAACCAAGCTTCTATTCTATTAATGGATTTAGCACCGCCTAAATATTTTGCTTCTACAAATGCTTTCGAAGTTTTTTCTAATAATTGGGCTGCTACGTACGCATCATCTATATGAATACCCAAGCAAATGCTATCACCATTCGGCAAAATGGCAGCATATCTGGAACATAAACTGCTAAGGATTTTCTTTTCATTTTTGGCTACTCTAACAGAGACACCTAACAACTGCGCTTGATCATCTAAAATAGGTGGAATTTCTTCTTTTATTTGAGATGCATATTCTTGTTTAGTGATTAAAATTGCTTGGATTTTTTTCTTTTTGGAAAATATTTCAGCTATATAAGAATCTGATTGTAATACCGTAATATCTTTTTCAGTAAGCGATGTAATAGATTTAGTTGGAGATGAAATTAAAAACTCGTTTTCGTCTGTTCGCAAAGCAATTTGTAATACGGTTACTTTACCCCAACTTTTATAGCCGGCACTTTGTTTCTCAAAATAGCTTCCGGCATTTAGTATAGTTTGTATTGCTGTTTGTTTGTTCATGTTTCGCGCTATTTTTATGCCGATTTTTTTTGAGATTTTATGAAAAGTTCGCAAGCATTTTCCAAAGCTTGTGCCACAATAAAAGTTTTATCTAAATCAGTGCCGATGCATACTACACCGTGGTTCGACATTAATGCTGCATTCGATGTTTCGATGGCTTTTGCCGTTTCTACCGTAATTTTTTTGGTATTTGGCAAAGCATAAGGTGCCGCTTTTATAATTTTTGCTCCCAATATTTTTTGATGCGTTTCATCTAAAACAAGCACATCTTTTTGAGCCGCTGCAACAATAGATGCATACATTTGATGTGTGTGAATAACGGCATTAATGTGTGGTCTTGTTTTATACACTTCGCAATGTAATTTTAATTCGGAAGATGGTTTGATAGAACCTTCGTATTTTAATGTATAAATATCCACCAATACCATATCATTCGGAGTAAGTTCATCGTATGGTCGTCCGCTCGGCGTAATCACCATTTGTCGGTCGTTTACTTTTATGCTTACATTGCCCCAAGTACGCGCTACTAATCCTTCTTTTAGTAAGCGTTTTCCGGCATCACATACTTGTTGTTTTATTGTATCTATATTCATAAGGCAGGTTGCTCAAATCGTTCTTTATTAATGGTGTGATAGGTTTTTTCTAATTGATAATAGAGTTGTTGATAGGTATGAAATAATTGATTATATACTATTTCATTTTCTTTAGATGGAATATATGTATCCGCAATTTGTACTAATTTTTGGATATCGTCAAATGATTGGAATGTTTTACTACCGACCATCGCACACATGGCAGCACCTAAGGCTCCAGCATGTTTAGGTTGCGATGTGCAAATAATTTTTCGCTTTGTAATATCGGCAATTGTTTGCATCCATGTTTTACTAAAAGTACCACCACCGGTTATTTTTAATGCTTGTATGTTGAACCCGAAATCTTTTTCTAGATTTTGAATCGTCCAACGTAAATTATAGGCAATACCTTCGAAGTGTGCACGTGCAATATGTGCGCGCGTATGTTGGTGCGAAAGATTAAACATGGTAGAACGTGTCGTTGTTGTACTTACCGGACAACGCTCGCCCAAAAACCATGGCGTAACAATTAAGTAGTCGGCGCCGGCAGGTGTTTGTTTTACTTCATCTTCAACCAATTTATACAACTCATTTTCGGATAATTGTTTCTTTTCGGATTCGTATATTTTGGATATTAGCCATTCTGTGTTTACGCCTGCAGATTCTGTGATGCCTACTACTAAGTTCATAGTCGGGTCGGCACTTTGCAAACAAAATAGTCCATTTTTAAATCCTCTTGGTTGTTGTGTTGTAACGCCTACCCAAGCCGAAGTTCCCACGTAAATATGAGCTTCGCCTTCGCCTATTGCAGTTGTTCCTAAGGCTGCACTTTGCGTATCATCGCAACCACCAAAAACGGCAATACCTTGCGGCAATCCCATTTCGGAAGCGGCTTGTGCAGTTAGTGTGCCCACCTCATCTGTAGATTTTACTAAGTCGGGTAATTTATCCGTACCTACACCGGCAATTTTAAAGAAAATACTTTCCCAATCTTTCTTTTTTAAATTAAAAGCATAAGAGCAAGCACCTGACCATTCTGCCACCATTTTTCCGGTGCATTTGAACTTCAGATAGCCGTTTACATCTAAAAATTTATGTGTTTTATGAAAAATATCCGGCTTGTTTTCTTTCAACCATTTTAGTTTTGGAACTACATCTTTTCCGGTAATTTCTACACCTACAATTGCTTTAAATAGACGTTTTCCGCCCAATTTTCTCATGATTTGTCGTGCTTGTTTTTCCGCACGACCATCAACCCAAGAAATATTATTATAGAGAATATTTCCATCCTTATCGGCAGGAATAATTCCCATGGCTTGTGTTGTAAACGCAATACCTTTTATCAGTGTAGTATCAACATTGGATTGTTGAATTAGTTGTTTTGTTGCTTTGCAAATTGCTTGCCAGTAATCATCCGGAACTTGCTCTACCCAACCCGGATTAGGCATCAGCAGTGGATACTCAGCAATAGCATCTGCGGCAATATTTCCTGCTTCATCTACTAAAATAGATTTTACACTGCTGGTGCCAACGTCGTATGCTAAAAAGTAGTTCATTGCTTTGTTTTTCTATAGCAAACAAAATGCAATCTATTTTTATGGATAGATTGCATTTTAATGAGCGAATAGCTATTTATTTTTTTACATTTTTAAATACTCTCTCAAATCTGTTAAGTGCGTCATCAATAACTTCGTCAGTATCTGCCATACTGCAATACAATCTGCTGCCTGCTAAGGTAACAATTCCTTCTGCCATGTAAGCGGCTCCGTATTCTTCCATTAATTTTTTTCGTCGATTAATTTCTTCTAAAACAGATTTTAACTTAGATAATTTTATTTTGACAAACAACGTTCCGGCAGCCTCTAAATGGCAAATAGAACCTTGGTTATATGCTACGAACGGCAATCCATATTTATCGATTAATTGGTTCAAGCCTTTGGTTATTCTATCGCCGGATCTTCCGGCTTTTACACAGGCGTTGGTGCGTTCTATCTCTGCTAATGTGTGGTATCCTGCGCAGCAACTCAATGGATTTGCTGCCATGGTTCCACCCACTTTTACTTTTTTACCACCTTGTAATCCGGCAGCCAAACCGTCCATATATTCTGCTTTTCCACCGATACCACCTGCGGAAGGGTAACCACCTGCCACTACCTTTCCAAAAATAGTTAAATCCGGTTTTACGTTGAAATAGCCTTGTGCACCACTCATTCCGATGCGGAATGCCGTTACTACTTCGTCAAAAATTAACAATGCGCCGTATTTGTCACATAATTGACGTGCTTGTTGTGCAAATTCTTTATAAACCGGATAAGTACCGCTTTCCGGACCAACCGGTTCTAAAATTACGGCGGCTGTGCCACCTCTTAATCGGTTCCATTTTAGTTTACTTTCTAATGCGTCGATATCGTTTGGTGGCACGGCTTGTGTATGCCAATGCATCATAAAAGGAATTCCTTTTGCATCAAAGAAACGTGTTCCCGGAATACGTAAATCGTACACCATTTGGTCGCTCCATCCGTGATACGCTCCACCAATTTTAATTACTTTAGTTTTTCCCGTTTTGATACGAGCTAAACGCAAAGCACCCATTACGGCTTCTGTTCCACTGCCTAACATTCTAAACCGTTCTACAGATGGAATATTTCTACAAATAATTTCTGCTAATTTGTATTCATACTCATGTAATAATCCGGTTGATGGTCCGCATTCATTAATCAATTCGATTGCTTTCTCACGCACTAAAGGATAGTTGCTACCTAAAACGGTTGGTCCACCGGCTTGTAAAAAGTCGATGTATTTATTGCCATCTACATCATATAAATATGCACCTTCCGCTTTGTTGAAAGTTAAAGGGAACGGATAATTAAATGCTAAATTATGCTGGACTCCGCCCGGAATATATTGTTGAGCTTTTTCATATACAGCTCGTGACTTAGTGCATTTGGTTTTGTAAAAATCCAAATATTTTTCCATTGCTTTAGGCTCGATATGTTGCAATGGCAATGAAACCAAATGTTCTAATTTTTTATAAATTGGTTTGATGTCATGATATTCGCTAATAGAAAAAGTATTATGGTTCATATTCATAAAGTTTATTAAATTTATAACGTATTACAAAGTTGCGGACTTAATGTACATATTTTTTTGATTATAATCAAATAACAATTTAAACGTGATAAAAGCTGCTCCATTTCTGTCTTTTTTAAGGCAATTCGGTGAATTACCGGATGATTTATCGCTTGCGGTACAAGAGAAAGCCTTGTATTTTGAATTACCTAAAAAACATATTTTATTAAAAAAAGATAAGGTATGCGGACACTTGTATTATATAGAATCCGGCTTGGCAAGAAATTTTTATGAGGTAGACGGAAAAGAATTGACAACAGATATTAGTATAGACAATCAGTTGTTGGTTTCGTTCTCTAGTTTTATTTCTCAAACACCATCTATTGAATCAATAGAATTATTAGAAGATTGTAAGTTGTATGCATTGCGATATGAAGATTTGCAAGATTTATACCGCAATTTTAAACAAATGGAACGCTTAGGTCGATTGATGGCAGAACATCATTATAATTCATTATATAAGAAAAATTACAACTTTAAATTTCGCAGCACTACTGAGCGCTACGAAGCATTGTTTAACTCTAAAATAGAAATTATAAAGCGAGTGCCGATTGGCATCATTGCTTCTTATTTGGGCATGACTATTGAAACATTAAGCAGAATAAGAAGTAAACAAGATTAAAAATTTCTTTTAGAAAATTTATTGAAAAAAAATCTTACTACTCACTACTCTTTACTCACTACTCTCGTAATCCTACAAATTATCCACATCAAATGACATGCTTTTTGCATAAAATTCTTCTTTGGCTGCACTTAATGTATTTTGTAAGAGCGAAACGACTGTCATTAAACCAACGCCACCCGGAACAGGCGAAATATAACTGCATTTCTTGCTGACGTGTTCAAAATCTACATCGCCGAGTAACTTAAATCCTGATTTTTTACTTGGATCATCAACACGCGTAATGCCTACATCTATTACTACTGCGCCTTTTTTTACCATATCAGCAGTCAAAAATTTAGGTTTTCCAAGTGCTGCAATAATAATATCAGCTTGCAAAGTATATTTCGACAAATCGTTGGTTTTACTATGGCAAATGGTAACGGTACAATTGCCCGGTTTGCTGCGTCGTTGCATCAACAAACTCATAGGCAAACCTACAATATTACTTCTGCCAATTACCACACAATGCTTGCCTTCGGTTTCTATATTGTAGCGATTAAGCATTTCTAAAATCCCTTTCGGTGTGGCAGAAATATAACCCGGCAAATTTAAAGTCATACGACCGACATTTGTAGGATGAAAACCATCGACATCTTTTTCCGGTGCTATTGCCAATAATATTTTCTCTTCATCTATATGTTTTGGCAAAGGCAACTGAATAATAAATCCATCCACCGCATCATCGTTGTTGAGTGTATTGATTTGTGCCAAGAGTTCATTTTCGGTAATATCTCTTTCCAAGCGAATAAAAGTCGATTTAAATCCAACTTCCTCGCACGATTTTACTTTGCTGTTTACATAGGTTCGGCTGGCACCATCATCGCCGACTAATACAGCAACCAAATGCGGCGTACGTTTGCCACTCATCACCATTTTCTTGACTTCATCCGCAATTTCTATTTTTATTTCTTGCGCTAATTTCTTGCCATCTATCAGTTGCATGAGGAAAATTTCTTCCAAAAATAGGTAACATAAATTCGTTTCATTAGTTTTGAGGAATATTTTTATAAACACGATGAACAAGAAACCATATATTATTGGAATATCCGGCGGAAGTGGAAGTGGAAAGACAACTTTTGTAAAATCTTTGGCTGATAAATTTGACAAAGAACATTTATGTGTTTTAAGTCAGGATAATTACTACAAACCGCGTGAACATCAAATTGTGGATGAAAATGGTGAGAAAAATTTCGACTTACCGGAATCATTTAATGCAGAAGAATATCACAAAGATGTAATGAAATTGATAGCCGGAGAAGATGTGGTTTTAAAAGAATATACCTATAACAATCCGTTGGCTACGCCGAAAGAAATTATTTATAAGTCGGCTCCGATTATTTTAATAGAAGGAATTTTTATTTATCATTTTAAAGCGGTTTCCAATTTGATGGATTATAAAATTTTTATTGATGCTGACGAACATCTAAAATTAATTCGCAGAATACAACGCGATAGAGTAGAGCGAAATTATCCGTTGGAAGATGTACTGTACCGCTATCAGCATCATGTTTATCCGTCTTATCGCGATTTTATCTTGCCATACAAAGAACAATGTGATGTGGTTGTAAACAACAATATCTCTTTTGAAAAAGCTTTAGATTCCATTCACTTTTTTTTGAGAGAGAAATTGGAAAATGGCAACTAAATAAGAATACGATTTAATTTTTTTACCTCAAAAACGGATTATATTTCCGTTCTTCGCCAATAGTAGTGCTTGGTCCGTGTCCATTGTAAATTTCGGTTGCATCATCTAACACCAACAATTTCGATTTTATTGAGTGAATAAGCGTATCGTAATCGCCGCCGGGCAAATCGGTTCTGCCAATGCTGCCTTGAAACAATACGTCGCCCACTATTGCCCATTTTTCTTTTTCCTGATGAAAACACACACTTCCAGGCGAATGTCCGGGTGTAAATAATATCTTAAATGCCAAATCTTCTAAATAGATATATTCATTCTCTTTCAAAAAATAAGAGGGTTCGCATTTTTGAGGTGCTTTTACGCCAAACATACTTGCCGCAAATTCGCCGCGCTGCAAAACCGGCAATTCTTTTTCGTGTATGCCTAATTCCAATTTATATTCATCAGCGATAAACTTATTCCCGAAAATATGGTCTAAATGACAATGTGTGTTGAGTAATTTTGTCGGCTTTAACTCATTTTTGTTGATATAATCTGTAAGCGTTTTTTGCTCTTGTAGAGAATAGCAACCCGGGTCAATTATCCAACAATGCTTATTTGGATGTACTATTATGTAGGTATTTTCTTGAAAAGGGTTAAAACAAAATACGGCAATATCTGTCTTTATCTTTGCGTTATCCATAAGATTTATTTACTTTGTAAAAGTAGTAAATTGCATGTATTAATTTGAACAACGTTTGGAAATGACTTTATGAATACAAGAATCAATAAATTTACTATCTATATCATCGAGAAAAATCTCCTTCCTTTGAAAATAATTGCTCGTTTATGCTTGTTTTTATTCTCATTTCCAATGCTTATGGCACAAAATACACAAGTGCAATTTGGGCAAAATCGCGTGCAATATCATAAGTTTGATTGGCAATATTATAATTCAGATAATTTTACCATTTACTTTTATCCGGGCGGACAAGAAATAGGAAAGTTTGTTGGCAAATTAGCCGAAATGAAGTTGGATGATTTAAACAAACAAATGGATTTTCACTTCAATTCGCAAGTTGACATATTAGTATATAATACCATCAGCGATTTGGCTCAAACCAATATCGGACTTGGTCAAGAAGATTACAATATTGGCGGAACAACCGTTTTACGCGACAATAAAATTTTCTTACATTTTAATGGTAATCACAGAGATTTACAACGAGATTTAATGAAAGGTTTGTCGGAGTTGTATGTACGCCAAATGATGGCCGGACAAAGTTTCGGGCAAAAAATTCAAAATGCCATTTTTGTTGTGATGCCGGATTGGTATAGAAACGGACTTTCATCATTTATGGGCGAACCATGGAATACTCAATTGGATGCTCAATTAAAAAAATATTTTCAAACAGCAAAAAAAATAGATTTCAATAGATTGGTTAATACAAATGCAACTTTAGCAGGCCAGTCGTTTTGGTATATGATTTCAGAAGTTTATGGAACCGATGCCGTGCCTAATATTCTATATCTTACTCGTGTGAATCATAGCATTGATAAAGGATTTATTTATGCTGTGAATGCCGACATAAAACAGTTGATGAACGATTGGAAGACATTTTATCTCAATCGATTTGAATTGGATGCCAGAAATCGAGATAGCATCACCAATTTACAAGCTACCAAAATTAAAAAGCGCAACAATAACGAAATAGGAGATATGCAAGTTTCTGTTGACGGGAAATATGCTGCGTATGCCACTTTTGATGGAGGTTTTTATAAAGTGTTTATCCAAGATTTACAAACCAAAAAATCGAAGAAAGTAGCTAAAGGTGGCTTTCGTTCTGACCAATATCCGTTTGATAAATCGTATCCGATTTTAACTTGGTCGAAAAGTGGACATCGTTTAATTGTTATTTCTGAAAAGAAAGATATTATTCGACTTACACAAATTGATTATGACAATGGTAAGAAAACAAAATCAAACTTAATTAATTTTCAAAAAGTATATGGAGTCGATTTCTTGCAATCTGCGAATATGCTTGTTTTATCGGCACAAAACAAAGGACAAACTGATTTGTATTTGTACAATGTTGCCAGCAAAAGTATTTCTCAAATTAATAATGATGTGGCAGATGATTTGTACCCAAAATCTATCACAACTCAATACGGAAATGGCATTTTATTTTCATCCAACAGGCAACAACCGGAATTGTTGATGTCGCCAAATGATTCTGTTTTGCCACTTCAAACTTTAGATTTGTTTTATTACAATTTAGATACAAAATCGACGAATTTAGCACGCGTAACTGAAACGCCGTTTGCTAATGAACAAGCAGTTGGAAATTACACCAATACGCAATACACATTTTTAAGTGATGAAAATGGCATCAAAAATTTATATGTCGGCGATTTAGATTCTTTTTTTCTTAAAAACGATACCATCACAACAACAATAAATGAAAATACAGATTCTGCAAGTACTCAAATTAGTCTTCAACCAATTTACTCAATTAAAGGCAATACATTTCCGATTTCCAATTTTAAAGAGGGCTTAGAAAAAGCAGCAGTTACTAAGCAAAATTCATACTTGTTTTTTGGTGTTAATAAAAGGAAATCATATTTATATACACAGAAAAATTTAGTGGAAGAACAATTATCCGAGCAAAATAATGTAGGATTGAACCCAACTTCTTTTAGAAAATTTTATAGAGAAAGTGTTCTACAAAGGAGCCCAAATGCAAAAGAGCCGGAAAGCATTTCTAATAAAATTAATAAAGAAGCATCCAAAATTGGACAAGAAATAAGTATGGATAGCTTGTTAACAGAACCTTTTAATTACACATTTGAGTCTGATTATAACACAACTATTTTTCCGTCTTTTGAGGATGTTCCTAATTCAAATACAAAAACAAATTCAGACATTAATGCTGTCGTTGTTAAAACAGATAGCGTAAAAATTTTAGCAACAGATTCTACAAAAAATGATGAATTGGCTCCGCCACCTTTTCTGCAAGATACACCTGTAGCAAGCAATACAAATACAGAACCAACTACCGGAAAGAAAATTCGCATTTTACCATATCGCGCTAAATTTACTTCAGATTATGTTGTAACGCAATTAGACAATAGCATACTCACACAAAGTTATCAAAGTTTTAATCAGAATTTGGGAAGTTATAATTTTCCGAATTTGAGCGGAATGATAAATTTTGGTACCAGCGATTTGATGGAAGACCATAAAATAATTGGCGGCTTTAGAATTCCATTTAATTTTAAAGGATTTGAAACGTACATTAAATACATCAATCTGAAAAAAAGAATTGATAAAAGTATTTTGTATTATCGCCGTTCCGATAGAATTAATTTTAATGTTGAAGATGCGAATGGAAATGTTTTGCCGAATGTTTATACCGGAAAAACGAGAAGCAATTTTTTTGAAACTCAATTCTCTTATCCGTTTGATATTACAAAAAGTTTGCGCTGGTCTTTTTCATATAGATACGACCGCTTAGATGTTTCTTATATAGATGAAATCAGCCGATTAATTCCGGATGTAAAAGAAAATTGGTTGTCGGCAAGATTGGAATTCGTACACGATAATTCAAAAGAAATTCAATACAATATTTACAATGGTTTCCGCTATAAAATTTATGCAGAATATTTTTATAATGCAAATGAAAAGAAATCACATATTGCCAATATTGGATTTGATGTTCGATATTATCAAAAAGTATATAGAAATATTATTTGGGCAAATCGTTTTGCAGGAGCTTCCTCCTTCGGACCAAAGAAAATTTTATATTTCTTGGGTGGCGTAGATACTTGGCTAAATCCAAAATATGCTACTGATATTCCAATTGCCACCGACCAAAATTATGGTTTGCAAACATCAGTAACCAACTTGCGCGGATTGCCACAAAACATTCGAAACGGCAATAATTTCTTGTTGTGGAATTCTGAATTGCGTATTCCTATTTTCTCCTTCTTTGCGAAGAAACCTTTGCGCTCAGCTTTCTTGCGCGACTTCCAATTAGTTGGCTTCTTTGATGCCGGCATTGCTTATAATTTTGCCAATCCATTTGATCAACGCAACTCTAAAAGCACGGAAGTTGTAACACCACAGCCGGATAATAATCCTGTTGTAGTAACAGTAGATTATTATAGAAACCCGTTTGTGTTTGGCACCGGCGCCGGCTTTAGAACCAACATTTTAGGTTATTTTATTCGCTTAGATACTGGCTTTGGCTATGATGGTTTGCAATTCAACAAAAAACCAATTTGGCATTTTTCTCTAAGTAAAGACTTTTAGAGTAGAGAGTATTGAGTAGAGAGTATTAAGTAGAGAGTATTAAGTAGTAAGAATTATAAAATCTTGAATCATAAATCTGAAATCATAAATTCAACACAATGCTTTACTCCATGACCGGTTACGGAAAATCGACTTTAACACTCGGAAATAAAAATTATATAGTCGAGATAAAATCGTTAAACAGCAAATCTTTAGACCTCAATTTTAAAGCGGTTGCCGATTTACGTGGAAAAGAAATTGACATCAGAAAACAAATTGGAAATAAATTATTGCGCGGAAAAATTGACTTATTTTTTCAAGAAGATAAATCAAACGAAAATGCATCTATTTTAAATTTTAATTTGATAGAAAAATATTATCATCAATTACAAGCATTTTCTAAAGAAAAAAATATTCCGTTTCAAGATATTACTTCTTCCATTCTTCGGTTTCAAGATGTCAACAAACCGGATGTTCAAGAATTTAACGACAGTGATTTTTCCGAATTACAAATTTCTATTAATGATGCAATGGAAAAATTAATGGAATATCGAAAACTGGAAGGAGAAAAATTAGAAGCAGATATTCTGCAACGCATCAATATTATTCAAAGCCTAAAAGAAACCATAATTCCATTTGAACAACAACGTATAGTAAAAATTCGAGAAAAAATAAAACAAGAAATTTCAACTTTAATTTCTTCTGACAATATCGACAACAATCGTTTAGAAGAAGAGTTGATTTATTATATCGAGAAATTAGATATCAACGAAGAGAAAGTCCGCTTGTCTTCGCATTGCCAATATTTCTTGGAAATTCTACAAGAATCTTCTTTAGAAAAAGGCAAAAAACTTGGCTTTATTGTTCAAGAAATAGGAAGAGAAATCAACACCATCGGTTCAAAAGCTAACGATGCCAACATCCAAAAAATTGTAGTGCAAATGAAGGATGAAGTCGAAAAAATAAAAGAACAATTGATGAATATTCTTTAGTGATGAGTAATTAGAGATTAGTTTTTGGATTACTATAACTTATTAATAAAATAATCTACTTCAAGGTTTTGTCGCTTATTTCTAATTCCTATCTTTGCGTATGCAAAAAGTCATCATACTTTCCGGACCGTCAGGCGTTGGCAAAAATACGTTAGGTGATTTTTTGTTACAACAATTTCCCGAGCTTTCTTATTCTGTTTCAGCCACTACACGTGCCATTCGCAAAGGCGAGCAAGATGGCGTGGATTATCATTTTTTGAGTAAAGAAGTTTTCGAAAAAAAAATTAATGACGATGAATTGTTGGAATATCAGGAAGTGTATGAAGGCACTTATTACGGCACGTTAAAAGAAGAATTAGATAGAATAAATCAACTCAATAAATTCCCATTGTTGGTGGTTGATGTTTTTGGTGCCATCAACGTGATGAACAATTTGAAATTTAAACCATTGTCTATTTTTATTCAAGCACCAAGTTTAGAAATATTAGAAAAAAGATTACGCGCACGTGGAACGGATTCGGAAGAAAAAATAAAAATTCGCATTGAAAAAGCTGCTGTAGAAATGCATGAAGCCAAACATTTTGATTTAACCATCGTCAATGATGATTTGCAACGGGCGCAATCGCAACTAAAAGCTGTCGTCAACTATTTCTTGAGATCTCAATAATTTTTTGTGGATTTTTACCGGAAATAAAAGGAACTTTTTTCCTGTTTTTTTGTTATTTTTAATTTACAAGCATGACTATGTTTACGGCTGTAACACATAATATTCACGTTAGCGTAAATACGTTTTACCAAGAGGATTATTCTTATCCAATGAGCCAACATTTTATGTTTAGCTATAAAATTAAGATTGAAAATAAAGGCAACGATACTATTCAATTGTTGCGCAGACATTGGTATATTGTTGATGCATTTGGTCAGCAACGAGAAGTGGAAGGTGAAGGTGTTATTGGAGAACAACCGATAATTCGAAGCAATAAATCCTATTCTTATATCTCAGGTTGCGATTTGAAAACTGAAGTAGGAAAGATGTTTGGTACCTACTTAATGGAGAATTTAAACAACGGCAATTTATTTTACGTGCTAATTCCGGAATTCTTAATGGTGGCGCCAATGCGATTAAATTAAACACGCACTAAACTCGCCATAAAAAATCCATCGCTGTTATATTTTGTTGGTAAAATAGAAATCGAATTTTCCAATTTAAAATGCTTGTTTTTTTGTAAAAATGCTTGGATTTGATGCTCGTTTTCTTGTGGTAAAATACTACAAGTTGCATAAATTATTTTCCCGTTTTTAGTAATACAATTTTTATACGTTTCCAATAATTGCTGTTGAATAGAAGTGTAGGTATTTATTTTCTCTTCCGATATTTTATATTTCAAATCTGCTTGACGTTTAAATGTTCCGCTACCACTGCAAGGTGCATCAATAAAAACCAAAGACAAATCTTTGAGTTGATGCGCATTTTTATAATCAATAATTTCTATGTTGTTACAACCTGCTTGTTGCGCTCTGTATTCTAAATTTTTTATTCTGGATGCTTGATAATCGCACGCATAAATTTTTCCTTTATTATTTAATAAAGCAGAAAGTTGCAACGTTTTTCCGCCGGCTCCGGCACAAACATCAGCAATAGAAACGTGTTGAGTTAGTTGATTTTTTGGCAATGAATCAACTATAAAATCGCCGATTGCTTGCGAACCTATATCTTGAATTTCAAACAAACCTTGTTGGTAATAAATGCTATTTTTTAAATTATTTTTTGATAGAATTTCTATGCCGTTTTCATTGGCTAAAGTCGCACAATTTTCTGTTGAATATAAAATTTCTTCTTTTTCTAGATGAACAATAAATTTTGCTCTTGTCGTTTTTAATGTGTTGACACGAAGATAAACATTCGCTTTTTTGTTTAATGCTTGTGCTAATTGATGCCAACTTTCGCCAATATGTTTTAAACAAAAATCATAAAAATCTTTTGGATAAGATTGTGCAATATTTGGAACAGAAATTTCTTGTTGTATAGAAGAAGATAATTCTTCAATTCTATTAGCAGAAAAATCAAAAATTTCAGGATTAGAAATTTCATAATTTCTATTTAATAAACTAACCAATATCAAATGTTTATAGTGCGTCAGCGTAGTATCAAATTGTTCTAATAGATAAGTATATTTTATTTTCCAACGAATAATATCATACACACTTTCCGCAATTTGTTTCCTGTCTCTTGAGCCAAATTGTTTGTTTTGTTTGAAGAAATGAAAAATTTCTTTGTCGGCAACTTTTTCATCTTCAACAACAGCTTTTATACAAGTAATAATAGCATCAATAATATTTTGGTGGATTTTTATAGGCTGCATATTATCGTGTAAAGCGTTCAATAATTTCTTGATGTTCGGGGAATTGAGTCGTTAAATTTTTTCTGTCAGCTAAGATAAAATTATCAAATGAAAAAGCAGGAATAACCGTGCATCCACAAAATGCAAATCCATGATTTTCTACACATTCGCTGGCAAACCAATTGCCAGCTTGTACTATATATTGAAAATTCAAAACCTGCTTTCCTAATTCCGTTTTTTTATACGTTCCATCCGGAAATATTTCGTGAATAATAATTGTGTCACCCAAATACCAATTCCATTGTTCATCAGAATTTAGTTGATGAAATGCAGAAAAATTTCCTTTCGTTAATAAAAATACGATAGAAGAAAATGCATTGTCATTAGCAAGAAAAGTGCGTTTGTAAAAGCCACCTTCAGGATGTGGCTCTAAATCAAAATGCTCTATAATTGAATCGGCAGAAATCATTCAACTAAATTTAAACTTAAAAAATTAAACAACTCCAAAATTAGTATTACTTTGGTTTAATTAATGCTTTAAATATGCAAAAACCTATTTTGGTTTTCAAAATTGGCACTTCTTCTATAACAAATGAAAATGGAAGTTTAGATGAAGTGGTTGTCAAAGATATTGCCAAGCAATTGGCAACATTGCACAAAAAATATAGAATTGTGATGGTGTCTTCCGGTGCGGTTGGAAGCGGGAAAAAATTTATTAAAAATTATAGTGGAAAATTAGAAGAGCGCAAAGCAGCAGCAGCTATTGGCAATCCGTTGTTGATACATAAATACACGATTGCTTTTGGTAAGTATAAAATTCCGATTGCACAAAGTTTATGCGAGCGTGGTCATTTTTCTAACAGAGCAAAATTCTTGCAGTTGCGCGCAACGTATGAAGAGCTTTGGAAAAATAATATAATTCCGATTGCCAACGAAAATGATGTGGTAAGCTCGCGCGAATTAAAATTTTCTGACAATGATGAGTTGGCAACCTTGTTAGCATTAGGCTTAGGCGCAGATACCATGTTGATGGTTACTTCGGTAAAAGGTGTATTAGACAAAGAAGGAAATGTAGTTCCCAAAATTGAAAAATTTGACAAACATATTTTGTCTTTGGCAAATCGCACAACTTCAACGGTTGGCTTAGGTGGTATGGTCAGTAAACTTACCTTTGCTCGGTTAGCAACTAACTTAGGAATACGAGTAATTATTTTTTCCTTGCAAGAAAAAAACGCGTTGTCTAAAGCATTACAAGAAAAAATTGGCACTACTTGTTATGCCAAAAAAGTATCAAAAAATGCGCGCCAAAAATGGTTGGCAAGTGGTAGTTTAGTGATAGGAAATGTATATGTAGATGACGGTGCACATAAAGCATTATTGAATAGGAAAAGCTTATTAGCGGTTGGTGTAAAAGAAGTTAATGCCAATTTTGAAGCCGGTGAAGCCTTTGAAATTGCTGATGAAACAGGCAATACATTTGCTATTGCACGAGCAAAAATTTCTTCTTCTTTTTTATTGAAAAATCTAAAACAACAAAATTTAGTGTTAGCGCACGCCGATGATATTGTGTTGTTGTAGATTGGAAAAACTTTTCTACTGATTTGTTGTAAAATGAGATTACCTCTTTCGAGGTAATGACAGTTGAAGAAACCATTGCCTTGGTTTGTGTCTTTACAAACCAACAAAAAAATTAAGCTACAACTCTACTGTCGTATATGGCAACATTACACGAACAGGCATATTTTCTTCATTTAATTTTTTGAGCTCAATATCTAATTTAGATGAGCGCAATTCTTGGATAGGTTTGGTATTTTTTCTAAAAAAATTATTCCAATGATTTAAGATTACAATGGAAGCTTTTGTACTGGAAATGGAGCTTTGCAATGTCGGAGCATTGAGTTTCGTTTTCCAAAATACAGTAGTCATTATATCACAATTTCTTTCGTTACAAATCTTACTTAGATGCATATAATTTTCATTAGATATTTTTCCACCTAAAAACGCCATTCTAAAAACAATAGTATCTGCATCTAACACATCAACTATAAAAGAATAGCTCGTTTTGCCGAGTTTCCATTGTGTTAGATAGCGCGGCAATTGTGGTTGAGGTTTTGTGTAAGAGCCTTTAAATAAAGTAACATTGGCAAAATGCGGATTGTGTGTGCTCGGCAATGGAAGTATGCGAAAACAACTGTCTTGCGAATAAATCCATTTGAAATAATGGTTGGAATCTAATGCAATTTTTGAAGAATTATTTTTTATTTCTTCGTTGAGTTGAAACAAAGTGCTTTTATCTGCAACAAGCGTTGCCTGATTTTGGTTGACTTGTGCCAAATCAAAACAGTGGTCGTAATGTCCGTGCGAAATGCTAATCATTGAAACATTTTTTATAAGTGGTGCAGCATATAAATCACTTAATGGAGTTTGTTTCATGCGTCCGATTAATGTACTAAACAAAGATGGATTACTGAAAAACGGATCGTTGATGAATTGCTTGCCTTTATAATCAATCACAAAACAAGCCGTTCCGAGATAAGTAAGTTTTACATTTTTTTGTTTAGTTGAACTCAATATATAAGGTGTAATTTTCTCTGAGTTGACTTTCTTTCCCAAAAAACTCATTTTGATAATGACAATCAACAATAAAGATAAAAGAATAAAAACAAGCGTAAGACTGAATGATTTTAGCGTTTTTCTCATAGCTTCCTAAAATTACATATTCTTAATTTAATACGAAACAGTTTCAATTTTTATTATTTCTAAATACATTTAAGTTCAATTTTTTTATATGGATTCCATTTTATCTCAATTAGAACAAGCACAAAAAGGAAGCATTTCAATCAAAAACAGCTCTGACGAAACACGCAAAAAAGTGTTGCTAAGTTTAGCTGATTTGTTGTTGGAAAATACACAAAACATCATCGAAGAAAATAAAAAAGATTTAGATAGAATGGACGACAGCAATCCGAAAAAAGACAGATTGTTGCTGAACGAAAATAGAATAAAAGACTTGGCAAACAGCTTGCACGATGTTGTCAATTTAGAAATTCCGACAGGCAAAATTTTATCTTCAACACAAACAGAAAATAAATTACATATTCAAAAAGTAAGCGTGCCAATTGGTGTTGTCGGCGTGATTTATGAAGCACGACCAAACGTAACCATAGATGTTGCTGCACTTTGCCTGTATGCCGGCAATGCCGTTGTGTTGCGCGGTGGCAGCGATGCAGAATTTTCTAACGAGATTTTAGTTTCTCTCATTCATCAAGCATTAAAAGAAAATGGATTGAACGAAAATGCTGTGCAGTTGTTGCCGGTGGACAGAAAATTTGTGAAAGAATTATTGGAAGCCGTTAAATACGTTGATATAATTATTCCGCGCGGCTCGCAACAACTTATCGATTTTGTGCGTGAACATTCTAAAGTGCCAACTATTGAAACAGGCGCCGGCGTTTGCCATACGTATGTTGAAAGTAGCGCCGATTTAGACAAAGCTGCCAACATCGTAATTAATGCCAAAACACAACGACCTTCGGTGTGCAACGCATTAGATACAGTTATCGTTGATAAGAAAATTGAAAGCGAATTTTTGCCTAAATTGATAAAAGGATTTTCGGAATTTGGTGTAGAAGTTTTTGCCGATTACGATGCTTATAAAGTTTTGGAACAACAACAATATAAACATCTCAAAAAAGCTACAGACGATAATTTCGGAATGGAATATTTAAGTCAGAAATGTTCTATCAAAACAGTAGATAATATTGATGATGCCATTGAACATATTCGCAAATTTTCATCAAAACATAGCGAAGCTATCATTACTAAAAATGAGCAATATGCCGAGCGGTTTTTAAATGAAGTAGATGCCGCAGCGGTTTATGTAAATGCCAGCACGCGATTTACTGATGGCGGCTGCTTTGGCTTAGGTGCAGAAATCGGCATATCTACACAAAAATTGCATGCACGCGGACCATTTGCTTTAGAAAAATTAACCACAGAAAAATGGTTGGTAAAAGGCGATGGACAAACGAGATAATTTCTAAAAATAAACAGCAACTTTATAACCACATAGGCGCATAGCTTTTTTTATTGACTTGGTTTATGTCTTCACAAACCAATAAAATTATTAGCCACGCAGAGTCCTCTGCGAGAGACTCTGCTCGCAAAGAAAAAATCCGCACAAATCCGTACAATTCATGTCATCTGTGTTCTAAAAAGATAAAAGAATTACAACCTCAAATCTTCGATGTGTACTTCCGGATGTTTGTCGGCATCAAACTTGAAAAAATTATCATCTAATCCGGCTTTAGAATTAAATGCTGTAACTGTATAAGTATAAGTATTGCCATTCTTATCAAACACTTTCATGCGTTTAATAAATTTATGACTCTTATCAATGCAAATGCGCACTTTAAAAAAAGGTTTGCTTTTATCTTTCGGCATTAAATCCACCACCGCACAATTTACATTATCTACCACATCACTTCCATTCATCATATAATTAAAATCATTTTGATAAATCGTAAACATGGTTGAAGGAGTAATATCTTCTTTATTGGCTTCGTAATCGTTGATTTGTACTTCGTTAATATCTTTTAAATATGTCCACACACTTTTCTTGTCGCAAATAATTTCTTGTTTGCCCATTAGTAATTTATATTTCTCACCTTTCAGATACACAGTACCTTTTTGGTTTTCTGTTTTTTTCTGTTGCGGATTATAACTGACTAAAGTAAAATCGGCTTTTATGGAAGCGTAGCTTTTATATGTTTTGCTTACATCGTCCAATAATTTTTTGGCTTGAGGATCATTTAACTGATTATCAGAAAAACCTAACAAGGAAAGCAGAAAAGATACGATAGAAAAAAGTGTTACCATTGACATTATCAAATTTCAAAAAATAAAAATAATAAATTCATTGAATTAAAAGTAAAAAGCATTTTTACTTTATTCGTCATATACCTGCAAAATCCGTTCCAATTCTTCTTCCGTTTTTACATACACTTCTCGGGCTTTGCTGCCGACATTTGGACCGACGATGCCAACGGCTTCTAATTGGTCCATTAATCGTCCTGAACGAGCATAACCCAACGCTAATTTGCGTTGAATTAATGAAGTAGAGCCAATTTGATTGCGCACAATTAAGCGAGCCGCTTCTGCAAATAGCTCATCTCTATTATTGTAGTCAAAATCTTTTTGTCCTTTTTCAACTTCTTTCGGGTCGATGTATTCCGGCAATTCGTAAGGCGTTGGAAATCCTTTTTGTTCGCCAATGAATTTGGCTATATGTTCCACTTCAGGTGTGTCCACAAACGGACATTGCAAGCGTGTAATTTCGCCACTTTGCGACAGCAACATATCGCCACGACCAATAAGTTGGTCGGCACCGCTGGCATCTAAGATAGTTCTGGAATCCACTTTTGAGGTTACTTTAAAGGCAATTCTTCCCGGGAAATTCGCTTTGATAACGCCAGTGATAATATTCACTGAAGGACGTTGTGTAGCAATTACCAAATGTATGCCAATAGCGCGCGCCAATTGTGCCAAACGAGCAATCGGAGCTTCCACTTCTTTGCCTGCAGTCATCATTAAGTCGGCAAATTCGTCCACTACCAAAACAATATAAGGCAAGAAACGATGTCCTTTATTCGGATTTAATTGTCGATTTAAAAATTTACTGTTGTATTCTTTTATTTGACGAACTTGAGCGGCTTTTAAAAGTTCGTAACGTTCGTCCATTTCAATGCACAAAGCATTTAAAGTATAAATTACTTTTTTGTTGTCGGTGATGATGGCATCTTCTTCGTTCGGTAATTTGGCGAGATAATGATTCTCAATTAATTTATACAAATTGAGTTCCACTTTTTTCGGGTCAACCAACACAAATTTTAATTCAGCCGGATGTTTTTTATACAACAAAGAAACCAAGATAGCATTTAAGCCAACCGATTTTCCTTGTCCGGTTGCGCCAGCCATGAGTAAGTGTGGCATTTTGGCTAAATCCACCACAAAATCTTCGTTAGAAATAGATTTACCTAAAGCGATAGGCAAATCCATATCCGATTTTTTAAATTTCTCGCCGGAAATTAAAGAACGCATCGACACAATACTTTTCTTCACGTTTGGCACTTCGATACCAATGGTGCCTCGTCCCGGAATTGGCGCAATAATACGAATACCTAAAGCTGCCAAACTTAAGGCGATATCGTCTTCTAAATTTTTAATTTTTGAAATGCGAATACCTTTGTCAGGCACAATTTCATAAAGAGTTACAGTTGGTCCAACTGTTGCTTTTATTTTGGCAATGCCGATATTATAATGCGATAATGTTTGTACAATTTGGTTTTTGTGTTCTTCTAATTCTTCCTTGTTGATTTCTATTTGTCCGTTTCCATGTTCCTCTAATAAATCAATTGTTGGAAATTTGTATTTCGATAATTCTAATCGCGGATCGAAGTTGGTGTCTAAACCAAAATGTTCTTTTGAGTCATTCGTCTTTTCAGTTGTGGTTTCGTTGTCATCTTGAATAGAAGTTTCATCAATAGTGCCGAATGCTTGGATGTCTTCAATTTCAAAATCAGGATCTAACGAAAATTTTTCTTTTTTCGGTTTTACTTCCACTTCAGGCTCTTCTAATTCAATGGTGTTTTCTTCTTTTTCTATCAACTCCATTTTTACCGGTTCTTGAAGTTCCGTTTCTTTATTTTCTTCTTGTTCATTGATAACTTCAAAAGTTTCATCTTGATGATGTGGAGTTGGTGTCGTGTTTTCAGCAGGAATGATGCTTTCCATTTCATAGCCTGCATCTTCATCTAATTTTTCTTCTTTAGAAAGTAAATCTGTAGCTGTTGGTTGTTCTTGTTCTGTTGTTTCCAATTTCTCCAACTCTTTGCGTTTTGCTAATAGTTTTTCTTTCCAAGAATTTATTTTTTCAAAAGTATCTTTTAAATTAAATCCGAAAATAGTAAATGCAATTACACCAAGTAAAATACCTAAACCAACATTTCCAAGTAATGACGAAAGCCAAACATAATTATTTTGTCCTAAACCACCACCGAAAGGGAAACTACTGTTTCTGAAAATAAACGCAGCCAGCGTTGAAATGAAAATTATCCAAGCTAAAGTAAAGAAGAAAATCTTTGTAATCTTAAATACTCTTTCTTTAAAAGCCAAATTTACACCGATAGAGAAAAATATATTGAGTAATAAAAAAGAAGCAATTCCAAAAAAGTTATAGAAACAAATATGTGCCAAATATGCACCTAATCTTCCGGCGCTATTTTCAACATTAGCAGCTTTACTAAAAATAATTTTCCATGAAAAATTAAAAATTTTATCTTGATCATCTTTCCAAGTAAAAAGATAAGATACAAATGCAACGAGCAAAAAGAATGTTAAAGTAATAAAGAACAATCCGAAGATTGTTTTTACTTTGCTTTCGTCAATAACAGGCATTGAATTTTCTTCTGCTATTTCAGAAGGAATATTTTTTTTTACCTTTCTTTTTGAGTCAACCTTTTCTGCATCTGCCATAACTTTCAAAGATAATAGTTGCGTTTAGTTAATCAAGATTTGAAAATGCACAAGTGGTGATAACTTAGTGTTATAAAGCGTTAAGCTAAGGTGATATCAAAACTATTATTAAATAATTTTCTGATTTTTTTGTATAATTGGAGCGGAAAAAAATAATCATGAAAGAAGTATTTATAGTATCGATGGCAAGAACGCCAATCGGCGCTTTGTGCGGAACATTAGCCAGCGTCAATGTAATTGAATTAGGAAAAACAGTGGTACAAGCTGCAATGGAACGTGCCGGCATAAATGGTGACCAAATCGACGAGGTATATTTGGGAAATGTATTGCAAGCGAATGTTGGTCAAGCACCGGCCCAACAAGTATCCATTGCTGCCGGAATCAACACGAAAACACCTTGTACAACTATTAATAAAGTTTGTGCATCCGGAATGAAAGCAATTATGTTGGGTGCTCAATCTATAATGTTGGGTGATAATAATATAGTTGTTGTAGGTGGTATGGAAAGTATGTCGAACGCACCACATTATTTGCCATCCGGAAGAAATGGAATAAAATACGGAAACGGAGAGATTTTAGATGCTATTTCGAGAGATGGTTTACAAGATCCATATAAAAAATATATGATGGGCAATGCCGGCGAAGTTTGTGCTCGCCATTATTCATTCACAAGAGAAGATCAAGATGCTTATGCTATTACTTCGTATAAAAGAGCGCAAGATGCTTATGCCAATAATTATTTTAAAGATGAAATTGTGCCTGTTACAATTCGTTCAAGAAAAGGAGATATTACAATTGCAGAAGATGAAGAATACAAAAAGTTTGACGAAAGTAAAGTATCGGCATTAAAACCTGCTTTTGAAAAAGAAGGAACGATTACAGCAATCAACGCATCTAAAATAAATGACGGAGCCAGTGCAATGGTGTTGATGAGTGGAGAAAAAGTAAAAGAATTGGGCGTACAACCATTAGCAAAAATTTTATCTTTTGCTGATGCATCACAAGAGCCGGAATGGTTTACTACTACACCTTCAAAAGCAATACCTAAAGCATTAGCTAAAGCTAATGTAGATATAAGTAATGTAGATTTCTTCGAAATTAATGAAGCCTTCTCTGTTGTTGCTTTAGCCAACATCAAAGAATTAAATATTACACATGAGCAAACTAATGTTTTTGGTGGTGCTGTAGCTTTAGGGCATCCAATTGGAAACTCAGGTTGTAGAATTGTAGGTACGTTAATTTCTGTATTAAAATATAAAAATGGGAAAATTGGTGCTGCCGGAATATGCAATGGCGGTGGTGGAGCGAGTGCTATTGTTATAGAAAAATGTGCATAAATGAGAATTCGTGCGTTTTTACTTAGTATTCGGTATATTTTATAATCTATTTAATTATAAATTTGTCTCATCAAATAAATTTAAAGTATGAAAAATCTAGTAAAATTAAGTTTAGTATTAGCAATTGTATTTTTTACAGCTAATATTTTCGCAAGTGAAATTGGCATGTCAACTTCTAATATGAAGTTATACAGCCCAATGGCAAAAAGTAAAAGCAGTTCAAGCGGTGGTATCCAGAAAGGAGACATGCAGTTGGATGTGAGTTTTAATTTAGGAAGCCATGGTGGTTTTGGAAGACGTGGATATTATTCTTGGGGTTATCGTGGTGTAGGATTTATTCCCGGAGCTACCATCAACTTTGATTATGCCGTGCATCCTTATGCAAGTGTAGGTGCATATTTAGGGTTTGGTGGAAGATACCATACAGCAGTAATCGGTACAGGAGTTCGTGCAGTCTTCCATATTTATCAACTAATTTCTGATAAAGCCGGAACTAAAGTAGATCCTGGAAAATTGGATTTCTATTTCCCTTTTCATGTAGGTGCAATTATTTCTAAAACTAAAGGATATAAATCTTATGCAAGTGCTACAGTAGGTGGTGGATTTGGAGTACGTTATTACTTTACTAAAAATGTTGGTATTATGAGTGAAGTAGGTTGGTTAGAATTAGCTGTATTTAAAGTAGGTGCTGCATTTAAATTCTAATTTTTAAATTGAAATAAACTAAAAAGGTTGCCAACTCGGCAACCTTTTTTTATTACTACTTATAAGAAAAAATTAAGCAATATCTTTGTCTAAAATATCTACCATGGAGCGTTCAGCAATGCCTGCAATTGTTAATGCAGGATTGGCGCAACAAGAAAATCCCGGCATCATGGAACCATCTAAACAATATAGATTGTTATATCCTTTTAATCTTCCATAATTATCGCTGGCTAAGCCTAAAACAGCTCCGCCTAAAGGATGATAACAAAAATCATCTCCAAGTGCTTTTCCTCCAAAATACATTGTCGATTCTAAAATGCCACCATTTGCTGCATTAAGTTGATTGACGAAATGCAACATTGCTTTTCTGGAAATGTCCATTTGTGCATGATCAAAATGCAAATCAACATTATCCGTAGTTGGATTGTAAGTAAAATGTCCTCTTTCCGGATTTTTGGTAATGGCAAGTGCCAACAATTGTCGCAATTCCATGCCAATAGGAAATGGTGCTTGCTCTGCTAAAAGCGGTGTAATTGGATTGTCTAAGTTGCCATAAGCCGTTACAGGAACTGTACATTGTTGAGCCCCTGTATCTTGAAGCAACCAAGTACGCATTGCCATAATATTTCCATTATTTCCCCAATGTTTTCCAACTTCATCGTTTAAGTTCGGTAACCCTCCAATATGCTTGGATTTTAGAAGTATTTGCATAGTACCAACTACGCCTGCATTGACAAATAAATAGGTACAAGTATATTTATTTTCAAATTCCACTTCACCGCGTTCATTAATTTTGTGAACTGTAACTTCGTATTTTTTATTTGGAAGTTGTTTAATGCTGTCCACTTTGTGAAGTGTATGTATTGTTAAATTACCCGTAGCTTTTGCGGCAGGAATATAATTCCTATCTAAGCTGTTTTTGAAACCGTTATTGCCACCATATAATAGCTCACCATCAGTTGCTGAGCGTTTTTTTGTTCCGTTAATTTCGCCTCTGATAATATCAAAATCTACTCCGGCATTGAGCATTACTTTTTGCATTCCTGCCTTTTCACATTGTTCCAATCCGACACGAGAATATTGATAATATTGGCTATTCAAAACATCATCCGGAACGGTACTAAAATTGAGAATGCTCTTCACTTTCGGATACCAAACATCGCGCATCTCGCTATAATCAACAAAAGGAAAATATTCATCCCAAAGTGAAGGTTCTGCATAAGGTAACATCGCACCATAAACTACGGAACCACCACCTAAACATGTTCCTCTATAAATTTTCATATAGGAGGAAGTAAAATCAACTCGGTCTAATACTCCGGTATATTTTGGAATATCAAATTGGATAGAAGTAATAGGTAAAACAGTTTTATTTTTTAGCCAAGTAGAACGACCATCCGGTTTCATCATATTACAGAATGTTTCTGAATTCTCTGATATGTCGTACTCTTTGCCCATTTCAAACATGGTGGTTTGGATACCGGCTTGACCTAATCGCAGGGCTGCAACTGAACCACCAAATCCTGAGCCGATGACGATGGCTTCGGAATAATTGTTGTCGTTGGGAAGGAGTGGCGTTTTCTTACATCCACTTAATGGCAATGTGCTGGCTACACCAGCTAATGCTGAAAGTTTTACAAACTTTCTTCTTGAAAGAGAAGTTTTCATGTTTACACCAATAAATACTTATAAATGGTTAATTGTTTACTATACAAATATACCTATTTATTATTACCAATTTATTAAGTGATGATGAAGTTAGATTTCTTATCTTATGTTAATCGATATGAAAATGATTAATTAGTTCTTGCAGACTTTGTTCATAATTTTTCCACCAACTAAATGACCAAATAAAGTAAGTTTCTATTTGATAATTTTTAAGCATTTGTGCTTGATGCAATTTAATTCGATAGGAAACTTCACTATTGTAATTTTTGATATTTTCAAAATCTAAGGCAAGAAATGGTTTCCCATCTTTAAGTAACATGATGTCAATAGTAAATCCACCAAAAGAATAATTTTGTTGTACTTGTTCCCCAAGTATAGCTTGAATATCTTCAAAAATCAGTTGCTTTAAAGTGGCTGTTTGATTTGTCTGTTGTTTGGTAAATGAATGGTTATTTTTAATTAGTGTATTTTTTATAAAAGAAAGTTGACTGTTGTTATTCTCGGCACAAGCATTTGCATAAGATAAATAAGCATAAAAAATACTTTTTCCTGTATTTCCTTTTTCTAACAATTCTTGTTCGAAAGACAAAAATAGAGTTTCAGGAATGGACGTGAATACATGTAGCGATTGCTTGGCTCTGGTTATAATTACATTGAGTAATTGATATCCTTTTTCTTGCGAAAGCGGTCCGAATAATTGCCTGAATTTTCCTTTTTCATCTTTACCGAACGTAGTAGAAAGTAACATAATATCGCGTTCATCACCTTGTATGTTTTCCAAGTTTTTTACAAAGAGCCCGTGATTTAATAATGTTTGTAAATGTTCATTTTTTAATTTGTCTGTATAGGCAACATCATGCAGCTTCTCGAGAATTAAGTCGCGTTGATAAATATTGAATGTAGCAATTCCGACGCTTGGAATTTTATCTTCAGTAAATTTTAAATTGTAAATAAAATCAATTACGGCATCTGCTTCGGTAGGATTTATTCCATTGGCGTAAATGCCATTTACATTTGTATAATAAATAGCTTGATAAGGTTGTACTTCCGGCATCGGCACTAATCGAGATTGATAAAATGCATAATTGGAAAACTGAATTAAATTAGGATGTTGCGAGCGATAATGATAATCGAGATAGGTGTTTTTGTAATTAGCATCAGCTGCATATTCTAAGAGTGATTTACTTTCTGCCAAAAAATCTTCTACAGTATTTTCGTCTTCATTTTCTTCCCAAAATATAATTTCGTTGCCGAAGAAATTACTTGGTGGCATTTGATGCTTGTCGCCCGAAATAATTTTTGTTTTTCCTCTAAGTAAAGAAGTATAGGTGTCTTCTAAACGCAGCTGGCTGGCTTCATCAAAGATGATATAATCAAAAAGATTTTCTTGTAACGGGAAAATAGAAGTGCCAACGTTCGGGTTAACCATGGTTACCGGAAAGATTGTTGTAAAGAAATCAAAATCCTGTTGGAGTATTTGTCGAAGTGAATTCTTAGCATTGAATTGTTTGTTTTTACGTTGATTGTACAAATATTTTTTTTCTTTCAAATCGGCGGAAGCAATGCTTGTTTGTTGAAGCTCATTCCAAATAAAATGAATTCGTTCACTAAGTTGATGTCTTAGTTGTTGGTCAATTTCTTGTAATTTGTAGAAAAGCTGTTGGACTTCATTGTTGAATCCATTTTCTAAAGCATTTTTTAAAATTACTTGATTGAAATAGTAGGTTGTAAAGGCTTTTTCAGCCGGATTTATATTTTTATCCAAAATGATTTGTAAAATATTTTTAGTTTTTTCACCTTGTTGAAGTTGGAATTTTTTGTAATTAAAGAATGGTTCAAATTGCGAGGTAACAGTAATAAAATCGTTCGTCTTTGTTTGTAATGTTTGAAGTGAAGGCAGTAATTCTTCTATATTTTTACAAACATTTGTTTCTATAAATGGAATGGTTGAGTCAAAGGTATTTGCTTCGAGTACGAATAATTTTAGCGCATCATATTGTTGAAGTGTTATTGCTTTTTGTTGTTTTATATTTTTATATTTTGAAGAAAAAATAGAAAGAAAAGAAACAACGAAACTTCGCCAACCGATTAAATGCAAATAAAAATCTTTGTATTGTTGTTTATTAGTTTCTATAAGATTTAAACAAGCATGAGTTTGTTTTGTTTGTTCATTTATGACATCACAAATGCTTGTGTGGTTATTAGATTGAACTATTTTTTTATCACTTATTTCATTAAAGATGGTATGTGGTTGTTGAATAAAAGATGCTAACTTTTCTGCTTCTTTTGTACTCTTTAAGATGTGTTGATATTCGTCGAAAGTATAGGAATAATTACTATTTCGAAGGAATTTGTTGAACTCGTTCGCTTGTTGTAATGTGGTTTTATCTTTGTTTAGAATAATACTTTTACAAAGTAATTCAGCCCAATTATCATCACCGAAAATTATAGTATTGCAAAAATTTATTTGATGATTGATTTCTTCTTGCAAGGTTAAAAATTGCGTACGTAGCAATTCGTGTTCATTTGCTCTGAAACGAATGGTAGTTTCAGTTTCTTCTTCAATTTTTTGTCTAACTTTTTCTACAATGTTTTTTCTGTCGCTGTAAACATCTTCAATTAATACACATAAATGATGTAGGTTTTCTTCTTTTAAATTGTTATACAACACTTCCATAGCAGTCCTTTTCTCACAAACGACTAACACTTTTTTCTTGTTTATCAAGGCTTGAGTTATGAGCGCAGAAAGAGATTGACTTTTGCCAGTTCCCGGTGGACCTTGAATAACAATTTGCTGCTGATTTTGGAGTTGGTACAATACATTCTCCTGACTTGGATCTAAAACAATTGGAGTTAATATTTCATCATCTGAGTTGTCGTAATTTTCAATTTCTTGAATTGTTTCATTTTCATTTTTTTCGATAAGATTTTCTACATCTTTGATGATAGATTGTTTTTGCATTTTATACAATCCCATCACGCCACTCCAACGAATCCAAGATGTTTCTTGTGTTATATTTTCAATAGTTTCTTTGTTGGTGCATGGTAAAATAGTAGCAATACTTTCTTGCGTATCAAAAGTCGCATTGAGTTTTTCTAAAATGGTTTTGCATAGTTGTTGTAATTGTGCTTCGTTGATGAAATCATCTTCAATAAATACTTCTAAATCTTCGGTTTTTATTTTCTCATTTTTTTCCAAGTTTGCTTGTAATAACTCATTAATGATTAATGGCGCATCTTCTTCTCGGCTTATAGTCCACGTGTTATTTTTTCTGGTATCACGTTCTAATTTTAAATACCAGATTAATAAAGGAGCTTTTAATATTTTGTTAGAGTTAGAGTCGCGTTTTATAAGCAAAGGATAGCCAAATGCAAAAGAGTGATATCCATGTTCTGCAAATTCTTCTTTCTCTCTAAAATTAATATGATTTAATTTTTTTATTGTTTTCTGGATAATTTTTTTCTCTTCATTTGTTTTATTTTGGATAGTATTTTGGTCAATAGTAATAGAGAATTTGAATTCTTTTTTGGTTAATAAATTTTCTAAAAATTTGAGATGTAAACTTTGCTCAATATTTATCAAGTCGTAAATATCCAAGCGTCCGAAGTTGCCAGGCAAAGCATTGAGATGAATGCTTCGGGCATCGCCTTGTTTTAATTTTAATAATAATTTTTCTAAGAAAGAAGTGGATATCATCTAAAGAATCATTTTCAATTATTGTTTGATTTTATAAAAGTAGTGAAATAAAAAAGACCTTCAAAAAATTGAAGGTCTTACTTAGCAAAATGAAAATCTTAATATCTTTTTTTATACGAATTATCATTTGAATAGCCACCTTTATTGTAGCCACCGCCGCCACCACGGTTAAATGATGGTTTTTTGTACTCTTCTTTCGGGCGAGCTTCGTTTACTGCTAAAGCTCTTCCGTTCAATTCTTTTTGATTTAATTCAGCAATAGCTTGGCTTGCTTCATCATCATTTGGCATTTCAATAAATGCGTAACCTTTGCTAAGACCAGTATCACGGTCTTTAATTAATTTTAGAGAGGAAATTTCTCCGTACTGAGAAAACAATTCTTGTAATTGTTCATCAGTTACTTTTCTTTCAATGTTTGCAACGAAAATGTTCATTTTTTTTATTAAGTTAAATTAAAAATAAGCTACATACTTTTTAACATCAAATCGAATGAACATTATTAAAACATCAGACAAGAAAACTAAAATGTCATATAGCACAACAAAAGTAGTATTAATAATCGAATATTGTATCTATCCGATTAAATTATTACACCAATTCAGCATATTTTTTAGCACTTCAGCCTTTTCAGGTTCATTATGACATTCATGGTATAATCCATCATAAGTAATAAAGGTTACTAATTTGCCTGCATTTTGTGCAAATTGTTTGCTGCTATCGTAAGAAGTTAACTTATCGGCAGTGCCGTGAAACAATAAAGTCGGTAGTTTCAATTGATTAGCATTCTTAACGGCTTCTTGTCCAAATTCTATCAATTCAATGCCGGCTTTAGATGAAATTAAATCAAAAACCATTGGGTCATTTTGATATTTTTTTACGACATCCTTATCTCGCGAAATATCGTTTGCATCTAAGCCGGAAGGCAAAGAAAAAGAAGGAAAAATATTGCGCATCAATCTACCGGCAGCCAACTTAATTGCCGGTGGTTGAAAAGCTGTATTGAAAAATGGAGAGGAAAGGATTACGCCTTTAATATTTTTAGGTTGACGTTTTAAGGCATAATTGGCTACAACATTGCCGCCCATACTATGTCCGTATAAAATTTTTGGAAGATTTGGGAAATTAATTTCTGCTTGATTTAATAAATTATCGACATCATTTAACACTTCATCATAGCTCACAAAATGGCCGCGCTTTCCCTCTGTTCTTCCGTGGCCTCGTTGGTCAAAAGCAATCATAGCATAGCCATTGTCGGTAAAAAATTGTGCAACGTGGTCGTAGCGAGAACTATGTTCTCCAAAACCATGAACTAAACAAATTACTGCTTTAGGTGCATCAGTTTCATTTTCCCATTTCTGACCAAAAACATTTAATCCATCATTCGATTTCCAATTTAATATCGTGTTTTTCATATAAAGTCGATTAGATACATAAAATAAGATTAAATTTAGCTAAATTTCATTAGCAAATACAAAGAAATGAAAAAGAAGATGATATTACTAATTAAAATTATTGTGGGTGCTGGTTTGCTTTTTGGCTTATATGTTATTGGTGCCATTTTGTATGCTCAATTTACAGACTATAAACCTGCTCCAGAAGAACAAGCAATTGTGTTGCAACCAAAAATAGAATTGCCGACTTTAAACAAAGATACTTTAATATTTTATGATTGGAATGTCGGTTATTGTGGCTTGGGAAAAGAGTCTGATTTCTTTTATGATGGTGGAAAGATGGTGCGACCGACTGAAGCATTATCAGAAAAAAATCTAAATGGATTTATTCAAACACTTGAGCAATGGAAATCAGATGCCGATTTTATTTACATACAAGAAATTGACAGAGATTCTAAACGCAGTTATCATATCGACCAATTTCAAAAAGCTGTGGATGCTTTAGGTAATTTTGAAGGTGCTTTCGGGAAGAATTATGATGTTAAATATATTCCGATTCCATTTTTAGAACCAATGGGAAAAACCTTAGGTGGAATTGCCACTTTTTATAAATATAAATCAGCTGAAACACCAATTAAATATGCTTTTCCAAGCAATTTTTCTTGGCCTAAAGGTTTGTTTTTCTTGGATAGATGTTTTGTAAAACACCGATTTAATTTGAGTAACGGAAAACAATTGGTCATCATCAATACACATAATTCTGCTTATGATGGCGGGAAATTGAAAAAACAAGAAATGGCATATTTTAAAAAATTTATTGTTGAAGAATATGCAAAAGGAAACTACGTAATTGTTGGTGGCGATTGGAATCAAATTCCGCCGGGTTATAAGCCATTAAAAGAAAAAAGCGATTACGAAGAAATTCCTGTTCCGAAAGATTTTGTTGACAACAATTGGACGTATGCTTTTGATGGCAACACACCAAGCAATAGAAAGGTGGACAAAGCCTATGTTGCCAGAGAAACTTATACTACAGTTATAGATTTTTATTTACTTTCGCCCAACATAAAATTGATAGAAGTTAAAGGATTGCCTAATGGTTTTGAGTATTCCGACCATCAGCCGGTGCGTATGGTTTGTAAATTAGAAATGTAAAAAAATATCTATTAGATGTTTAAACACAAAGGCAAAGCAAGAACGTTTAGTCATAACTTAAAAATTGCTTCTTTACTTTCTTCTGTTGCAGGCATTGTAAATGTTGCCGGATTTTTTTCTGTACAAAAACTGACAACTAACGTTACCGGTCATTTTGCTTATTTTGTAGATGAAATCGTTAAGTTTAATTTTTCAGGAAGTTTATTTTATTTTCTCTTCGTTTTCTTTTTTTTGTTAGGCTCATTTTTTTCTTCTTTTTTAGTAGAATTTATATCTAATAGAAATGAAAGAAATATTTACATTATTCCGGCATCATTTGAAGTGCTTATTTTAATTTTATTAGGCTTATTTGGCGAAAATTTTATAGTAAAATATCCAAATTGGATGGCTTGTGTCTTATTATTTTCGATGGGTTTGCAAAATTCATTAGTAACATCAATCTCTAATTCAATAGTAAGAACCACACATTTAACCGGATTATTTACCGATTTAGGAATAGAACTTTCGCAATTGTTTTTTTATAGAGAAGCAGAACAACGATTTAAACTAAAACGCTCTATAAAATTAAGATTGACTATAATTGCTTCTTTTTTTCTTGGTGGATTTTTAGGTGGAATTTTTTATTTAAGAATACAAATAAAAGTCTTGTTAGTTGCTGCTATAATCTTATTGACAGGTCTAATTTATGATTCAATAAAAATCAGATGGATTTTACTTCGACGAAAGTTTCGTTCCTATTAGTGTTGATGATGCGTCAATATTTTTCTTTGTATCTTTACAGATAAATTACATATAAACTATGACCATCAAATCGGAAATACACACTTTAGATAAAGTTATTGTTCACGAGCCAAATATAGGCATCGAACATATTTCGCCTGAAATTGCCGACGAATTATTGTATGATGATATTGTTTTTTTGCCACGAATGATTGACGAACATTATCAATTTACACAAACTTTAAAACAATTGATTGGCAAAGAAAATGTGTATGAGTTTACCGATTTATTGCAAGATATTTTAAACCAACCGAACACTAAAATTGAATTACTCGATTTCTTATTTGAGAAAGAAGATTTTGGTTTGGGTAAATACGAACTCTTAAAACAATTACCAAACGATATATTAGCACAAGTTTTGATTTCAGGCATTCATCCCGAAACAAAAGATACCATATTGGCGCCATTGCCCAATTTAGTTTTTACACGCGATATTGGTTGCGTAATCAACGATCATATTTTGATTTGCAAAGCAGCAAAAAAGGCAAGGTTGCGCGAAAATTTCCTAACTAAATTTTTAGTGCATCATCATCCTTTGTTTGAACCATTTAAAGGAAAAATAATTGACTTTGTAACTGATGAAAACTTAGAACCTGATTCTGATATTTCTATCGAAGGCGGCGATGTGATGTTGGTAAATCCGCGCCATATTTTAATTGGCGAAAGTGAGCGCACCACATTAGATGCTATTTTTAAATTAAAATCTATTTTGTTTGAAAATGATGTGGTCGATTATGTTACGATAGTTGAAATTCCCAATGAACGTTATTGCATGCACTTAGATACTATCTTTACGTTGGTCAGCGAAGATACTTGTGTTGGTTTTTCGCCGTTGATGTTTGAAAAAAATGACAAAGTGGACATCATCACGTATTCCAAAAATAATGAACGAGCTATCTTGCATCCAACATTAAAAGATTTGATAAAAGAGTTATATCCAACTATGAATTTTATTGCTTGCGGAAATGGCATTTCGCCGTTTGCACAGCGCGAACAATGGACTGATGGTTGCAATTTTGTAACGGCAAAATCCGGTGTTGCTTATTCTTATGAACGAAACATTAGGACTTTGCAAGCATTTCGCAACAGAGATTATAATTTAATTAGTGCAAAACATTTGCTCAACGAAGAACTTTCTTTAAATGATTTGGATAAAACAATTATCACCATTTCTTCTGCAGAACTATCGCGCGCGCGTGGCGGTCCGCATTGTATGACATTCCCGATTTCAAGAAAATAGTTTTCATTTTCTTCATATTACTCAAGTGCGTTTCTTCTTATCTTTATATCAATGAAGTTTTTGTCGTTTTATTTAAACTATCAATTATCAAATTCAAAGTCATTTGAGTTGACTTCTTCCGATTTTTCTACTTTTGAAAATGAGCATCTACAGCTCGAATTTTTGGTAGAAAATCTCGATGCGGATTTTCGTTATAAAGTTATACTAAAATCCAAAACGGCTATTACTTTAATCGACTTTTTTATTGAAACAGCTGTCGATTATGCTGATTCTAAAGGCGTTTTCTGTAATGGTTTTCAATCGTGGACAGAGACAAAAATATTTTTTAATACCGAAAAAATCCAAGCACAAAGCTGGTTAGCAAAACCGTTTTCCAAGCATTATGGCGATACTACTTTATTTCATTATAAAAACAAAAAAGGAGTTGCGCACAGTTGGACATATTCATATATAAAGTTGCCCAAACGCAAAGCAATTTTTTGGGGCTCATTGCAAGAAACGAATGGTTATACCATTTTTGAACATCATGCCAACGAGAATAAATTAATTATAAAGAAAGATTGTAAAGGAAAAATGGTTGAATCGCAACTCGATTTATTGGATATTTTTTATGCTGATTCATTTGAGAAGATGGCATTTCAAAACTATTTTGAAGCCCAACAATTAAAGCCAATTCAAGCAAAACCTGCGATTGGTTGGACGAGTTGGTATTATTATTATACAGGCATTTCAGAAAAAATTATACTCGACAATTTAGAAGCTTTTGTTCAACAAAATATTCCGATAGATATTTTTCAAATTGACGATGGTTGGCAACAAGCTGTTGGAGATTGGTTGCATATCAACGAGAAATTTCCGAATGGATTAAAATTTATTTCTGATAAAATTCATCAACATAACATAAAAGCCGGCTTGTGGTTGGCGCCTTTGGCATGCGAGCATAATTCGTTTATTGTAAAAGAAAAACCACATTGGATTTTAAAAGATGAAAACGGAAAATTTTTGAGAATTGGATTTAATCCGTTGTGGAGTTATTGGTTTTATGCTTTAGATATTTATAACGAAGAAGTGCGCGCTTATCTAAAAGAAGTTTTTTATACGATATTACACGAATGGAATTTTGATTTAGTAAAATTAGATTTCTTATACGGAACGGCATTGATAGCCAGAAATGGAAAATCGCATGGTGAAATTATGCACGATGCCATGCAATTTTTACGCGAGTGTGTTGGCGAAAAAATGATTTTAGGTTGTGGCGTTCCTTTGTCTGCCGCAGTTGGCACAACAGAATATTGCAGAATCGGTCCGGATATTCATCTTTTCTGGGATTTTACAACATTAAGATGGTTGAAAACACGCGAACGACCATCAGTTTTAAATGCAATTCACAATACCATTTCTAGAAGGCAACTTTCAGGCAAATGGTTTTGGAACGATCCGGATGTTTTTATCTTAAGAAGAAATAAAAATAAACTTTCTGAAGATGAAAAATATAGTTTGCTCTTGAGCAATTTAATTGCAGGACATTTAATTTTTACTTCCGATAACATCGCTGAATATGATACAGAGCAATTGCGACTTTATAAATCTATTTTTCCGTTAATGCCAATTGAAGATATACAGGTCAATTATCAAAATGATTTTTATAGCATCCATTTTAGAATCAATGAACGTTATTACTTAGCTCTAATTAATACAAGTTCTGATACAAAAACCTATAAATTGCCTGATAGCCTATATTTCGATAATAGAACAGATGAACTTTTAAAAGGAAATAGACGGATTAATATTCCTAAACATGCTTCGAAATGCTTGTTAAATGTGGGTTATACACCATTTGCTGTAGCAGGAAGTAAAGGCCATTTCTTTTCTGGCACAGAAATTGAAAATATTTACTTAAGTGGAAATAAAATAGAAATTGATTGGAAGGAAGAATTACTTCTGGATACAATTGCTTACATAAAAGTACCTTTGGAGTATGAAGTGTTGACTGTCAACAATAGTGAGCAATTTAAAAGAATCAATAAAAAAGAATTTTCTATTATTGAGATCGAAAGAAAAAACACATAAAATCATGAAATATTGCAATAAGGTTTCTTATTTAATATTAGACCTAAAAGCATCGTTTTTATTTTTAATATTGACATTTTCCCTTTTGTCGGCATCTGCAGGAAGCGATCCCGTTTTGGATTTTGCAAAACAGCAAATTGAACAAAAGCAATTTAAAATTGCTCTTTCAACATTGAATACTTATATTTCATCACATGCAGATAATAAAGATGGTTTGTATTGGAAGGGGTTTTGCTACTACAAATTGGGAAATTATACCGCAGCAATGGAATATTATTTTATCGTTTTAAAGAAAGATAAAAAATATATTCCGGCACTCATCGACTTAGCAAATATTTACACGGACCAAAAAAATTTTGAAGAAGGATTAAAATATTATACTGCAGCTATTACTTTAAACGATACAGATATTAATGTTAGAAATAGTAGAGGAATGTGTTTTTATTATGCCAATAAGTTTGAACAGGCTATAAAAGACTTTAATTATGTAATAAAATTAGACTCTTCCAACTATATTGCATATAATAACAAAGGAGCAGCAATATATAGAAACCAAAATATAGCCAAAGCCAGCAGAGTTGATTTGAATTTGGCTTTAACAGAATTCAATAATTCATTGCGTATAAATCCTACATTTGAAATGGCGATTCGGAATAGAGGAATTGTGCAATATTATTTGGATAGTTTAGATAAATCATATAAAGATTTACTTTTAGCAACTCAACTTGAGCCAAATGATGAAGATGCACATCATTATTTAGGGAAAGTGCTCGTTGCACAAAAGAATTATGTTATTGCCATGCAATTTTTTGATAATGCCATTAAGTTGGTTAACTATGATCCTGTCATTTTTATGGATAGAGGAAATTGTAAAATTGAATTAGATGATTATGAAGGTGCGCGTGCCGACTTTTATAAGGTGATAAAATTAAATGGAGATATTGCTGTAGCATATTACAATATGGCGAGATGTTATGCTGCGGAAGGAGATAAGAATCAAACCTTTTTTTACCTCAGAGAAGCAAATCGCACAGGTTTATTTAAGGATTCCAATTATTTCAGTTATATCAATAAAGATAGATATTTTGCTGGTTGGTTAAAAGATAAAGACTTTTATGATTTAATTCAATGGTTTAAATTTGGAAAAAAATAATCTCATTTTAAGAATCACCACCGCCGCCGCCACCTTCTACGCCGCCGCCATCATCTTCAAAATTGTTCGTTTTCTTTTGCTTTCCATACATACTTTTTCCGTCTGATTTTCCAAACTTATACGTAAATACAATTCTTCCAACAGTAGATTCCCAATATCGGTTTACGGTGTTTGTATAATTATTGCCTTCTGTTTTTACACTAAATTTTTGCGTGTGAAATACGTCGCTGATATTAATGGCAATGCTGGCTCTGTTGTTTTTCAAGAAATCATATTTGAAGCCGATGTTAGCAAAGACCATTGGCGAAATGGTGCCTTGCAAGAATTTTATTTTGCTTCTATATAGCACCATAAATTGCAAAGACGCTTTCTTGTTGATATTAAAATTATTATCTAAGCGCAAATCATAACGGAAAGCATTGGTTGTGGAATTGAGTTCGCCGTTCGGCACATTTCCTGTAATCTTATTTTGAAATAAATTAGCCGATAAAGTAAAATTCCACCATCGCCATAACGCAAACCTTCCTGTAAATTCTACACCAATATTTTGTCCTTTGCTTAAATTATCGAAGTTGACAATAGAACGACCAAGACTATCTACAATATTAAATCGTGTAAATACATTGTATGCATATCGATAATAAATGGATGTGCTTAAATAAATTGAACGTCTAAATGTTGAATCTTTTTTACCATTTTTTAAATCAAAATTTTTAAAATGACTTAACTCAACAGCATGAGTATATTCAGGTTTTAGAAATGGATTTCCGGTTAAAACATTATAAGGATCGCTATAGTTTCCAAATGGATTGAGTTGTCGCCCGCGCGGTCGTCTGATGCGTTTGCTATACGAAATACTTATCGTGTTAGTTCTTGGTAAATTAAACGACATCGATGCTGACGGGAAATAATCGAAATATTTTTGTTTGTATTGTTGGTCGCCTACCTTTTGCGCAATATTGATGATAGAATGTTCAACGCGCATACCAACTTTATAATCCATTACTTTTTTTACGCTACCACCAAAAATTATATACGCAGCATTTATCATTTCTTTATACTTGAAAGCGTTGCTGATAGAGCTGTCTAATTCAAAAATTTGAGAACTTGAATTGAGTGAATCTGCCACCAATTCATTATTTAAACCTCTAATTGAGAAACGATAACCCAACTCTAATTTTGATTTTATTTTAGCAAATGGTTGAGCATAATCGGCTTGTAAAAAGCCTGAATGACTAATCGATTTATCTCTATTGCGTTGGTAAAGTTCTGGATTTGATGCTTCATTTTCATTTTCATCTACAAAATATTGCGTGTAATCCGGTTTTGAATAATTATTGGAATACGCATAATTTCCGGCAATAACCAAATCGTTGGATTTGTCTTTAAAAACACGTCTATAGCTTGTATTTATTTCCGCATCCCAATCCAAGGATTTTTCTTTCGTATATCGATTATTCGCGTCTGTATAGTTGGCGATTGAATCTAAGAAATTTGTGTGTAAAACGCCATCACTTTTTCGATTAGAGGCACTTAATAAAACGCTCATAGATAAAGTATTTTTGGGTTTGAAATCCCAATCTATACTGGTGTTTATTGAATTCGAAATATTTTTACGCGTGCCGTAATCATTAGTTTTTATATAAAAAGGTGTACTACTCGGAAAGAAATTGTAACGCAATCCATCGCCTTTGCCATAACCTTCTCTGAATCTAAAATTATAAGAAGTATTTATGCTGACTTTATTTTTCCTATAGTTAATACTGACACCTGCATTAGCATCGTATTTTGTTGCATATCCAATTGTAAAACTTCCATTCAATCCGGGTTTTAATGATTTTTTTAGGTTGATGTTTAAAATGCCGACATCGCCTTCTGCTTCATATTTTGCTGATGGATTATTAATGATTTCTATACTTTCTATCTGATCGGCAGGAATGGCTTCTAAGATAACATTGGCATTGTTGGTTGTAATTCCGGATGGTTTTCCATTAATGTATATTTTTATATTATCTGAGCCACGAATGGTGATGTTGTCATCTTGGTCAACATCCACCATTGGTACTTGTTTTAAAGCATCAATAGCATTGCCACCGGCAGATAATGTATTTTTTTCTATATTAAATATTTTCTTTTCAGCATTTAATTGCATAAATGTTTTTTCGGCTGTAATTTCTACTTCATTTAATACTTTCGAGTTTTCATTTACTTTAATTGTGCCTAAATCAACCGATATATTTTTAGGATTGATGCTTATATTTTCTTTTCTAAAATCGTTATAGCCGATATATGAAACTACTAAAGTGTATTCTCCAAATGGAATATTATCTATTTCAAAATAACCTTTCGCACCTACTAAAGTGCCTAATAAAATGGAAGTGTCTTTGATATTTTTGAGTGTAACAGACGAATATTCTAAAGCATCACCGGATTTAGCATCAACAGCCTTTCCAATTATTTTTCCACTTGGTTTAGGTGCATTGTAACCAGATTGTGCTTGTACCGAAATGGAGAATATTGCACATAAAAAACTGAAAAGTAGGCCGACTTTTTTCATTTTAGTTTATATAGATTAATAGAGTAGTGAGAAAATTTATTATAATTTTTTGAAGGATAATAGCAATAAAATCCAACCCATAATAAAACACAAACCACCGAGTGGCGTGATAGGTCCAAGAATAGCTGAAAACGATTCAATGCCTAATAATTGGCGTGTAGCTAACAGATATAATGAACCCGAAAAAAACAGAATTCCTAATGAAAAACTCCAACCGGCAAATACTAATGTTTGCGAACTAATTCTATTGGCTAAAAATGCAACAGCCAGCAAAGCGAAAACATGAAAAAATTGATATTGAACGCCTTTGTTAAAAATTTCTAATTGGTAAGCATCTAATTTTGCTTTCAATGCGTGGGCGCCGAAGGCGCCCAATATTACTGCCAATGCGCCGTACAAAGCAGCAATCATTCCGAACGTTTTTTGCATGACGCAAAATTACGGATAAGAATAGGCTTTGCTCACTATTAATTTGTAAAAATTTCCTAAATATTGTTATAAGATGAAACTTAACCGCAAAGCACGCTAAGTTTTTTCGCAAAGTTCACAAAGTCATTCCCACGAAAAAAGGGAATCTTAACTGTAACGCAATGCTCACAAATTTTTTTCGCAAAGAGAACGAAGCAAAAAATGAGATTTCCTTTTACAAGGAAATGACATTTAACCACGAAAGTGGGAATTTTGGTATGGTAGTCAAACGGGTCACAAGACCCGTTGTGGGCGGCGTTTTTTTCGCAAAGGAAGCAAAGTCATTCTCACGAAAGTGGGAATCTCAAAATAAAGTATGTTTGAGATTTCCTTTTACAAGGAAATGATATTTAACCACAAAAGTGGGAATTTCGGTATAGCAGTCAAACGGGTCACAAGACCCGTTGAGGGCGGCGTATGTTTGAGATTTCCTTTTACAAGAAAATGATATTTAACAACAAAAGTGGGAATTTCGGTATAGCAGTCAAACGGGTCACAAGACCCGTTG
>JAGQYE010000093.1 GCA_020436225.1 Bacteroidota bacterium
CTACGCGCATAATGTCCTAACGGATTTGGAATATCCCAATCGTCAAAAGTATCTTTTGCACCATCAAAAATGCCGGCAGTAGAAATGTATAACAATGGAATATTTAAAGCATTGGAAATATGCACGGCGTTTTCTACCGCAATCGTGTTGGTGAGATAAGCATCATCTTGGTTGGTATCGCAATATTCTAAAGAAGTGTGTGCTCCTAAATGAAAAAGATAATCCGGTCTAAAATCAAACACATCTTTTTTGTAGGCTTCAAAATCTCTAAAATCTAAAAAAGACAACCAAGTATCATTTACATCTTTGTCGGTGCATTTTAAATCAAAATCTTCTTTGAAAACTTTATAAAAACCTTCGCCCAACATGCCTCCACAACCGGCGATATATATTTTTTTCTTCATGGTTAAATGTATCGTTTTATTTATTGTCTGTTTCTACCAAACTTTTTAGAATATGCAAATATACCGGTTTGTTTGCTTCTATGGAAAATTTATCTAAAACAGTTTGTCGTGCGTTTTTGCCAATTCTTGCTCGTTCTTCCGGATGATCAATCAAAAATTTTAGTTTTTCTAACCATTCTTCTTCTGTTTTTACTAAAATTCCGTTTTCATTATTGGTTATAACTCTGTTGATTGCTGTTCCAACATTTGTTGCAACAACCGGTAGAGCAAATGTCATGTAGGTTAATGCTTTTAAGCCGCTTTTACCCATTACCCAAGCATCGGTTGGCAATGGATACACACCAATATCTATGGCTTGAAGTTGTTGTGCTTCTTGTTCTTTATTCCAATCTAAATATTCGTAATCAACTCCATCCAAATGAAAAGAAAAATTGCCGATAACACGCAATTTGAATTTTCGTTGTTTGGCTAATTGTTGGAAGACATTGGTCAATAAATATAGATACGGAACAGTAGAATGTGTGCCAGTCCAACCAATTACAACAGGTTTTTCGTTGGTGTAAGTGTTGACAGGAAACATACGTTCTGTATCTAAAGTAGAAGAGATATCGGTACAATGCTTGCAATATTGCTGAGCAAATTCGTTTAAATCCGGTGTGCAAGTAATGACGTGATCAGCATATTTCATCATCGCAATCGGCTTTTCTTTGCCTTTCAATAAAAAAATTAAATTGTTCATTGCTGAACCTTCTGATTTGTAAATCATATCGTCGATATCGTACACAATTTTTTTAGAAAGTTTTTTAATGAGCCATTCAAAAATTGGCGGTCCTAATGGCGTAACCCAAAGATGCACATAAATAATATCGTATTGCGCCAATCGAAATAAATCAAAAAAACGACGAACATAACCTCGTATAGTTCCTGCAATTTTTTGAAAAATAAAACCAGGTTTATAGACAACTGCCCAAAGTTTATCATCCATAAATGAACTGGTTTCTAAAGCAAAACCGTTGGCTTCAAAATGAGAAAAATATTGCTCGTACTTTAACCGCTGGCTGGCTGCTTTTCCAAAAGGATACGGCGAAAGAAATAAAACTTTTTTCTGTTTCATCTATTCCAAATTAGGGTTTCTCTGCCACCAATAAGAATTGTTCACCCATAAATCTCCAAAAGAAAGGCATATTCAAATAGGTTTTAATCAAGAATTTATTAATCGGCAAAAAAGATTTACTTCTAAAGGAAAGTGGAAGAAATTTAGAGTGAATTTTTATAATATTAAATCCTGCACCATATAGATGTTCGGCAACACCTAACTCTGTAAGGATGACTGTATGGTCTGCAAAATTAAAATAATCTTTGTAGGTATGTCTGAAATTTGGTCCCATAATTACAATACGTCCTTTTGGTTTCAGACAATTGAACATTCTAGTTAAAAAGGTGGCAACTTCTTCTTGGCTGTTTAAATGTTCCAAAAAATTGGAAATAAAAATACCATCAAAATAGTTTTCTGGAATATCTACTTTTAGGTTGTCGCCAATGATGGTTTTAATATCCGGATGTGCAAATTTTTTTACATCTTCAGAAAGGTCGATCGTCCAACGTTCAGCAGATGGAATATGATTAATAAACTCACACAAACCTCCTGCAGGATCTAATGTTTTTTGTGGTCTATTCAAATGCGTATTGTATAAAAAATGAGCTATCTCGTTCCAAACAATATTCTTCTTATTCAAGTCAACGTTTGCAAATCGATATTCATATATTCGGGTATGATTCATTGTTTATGACTTTTCTTGTTTATTAAAATGTATTTTAAATATCATGATGGATATGGCAAACAAATATAATATTCTTACTGGAATCGTATATCTCGATTGAATGCCAAAAGGTAGATGTAATGTTACAAAATACAAACATAACAACAATGGAAATGCTAAATCAACAAGAATATCTCGGCGCTTTATTAAGCAATATAGAAAATATACAAGGAACAAGCATAAGGAAATAAATGCGCCTAAAAATGCAAGTATCAATGGCATACTATACGACAAAGAAAATTTAGTTAATGCTTTTTCAGGAATGCCGGTGTACCACAGTCTAAAAAATGAATAGGTTTTTAATTTGAGTGTATATTGCCAATCTTCTAAATAATGTTTAAATGCTAGTTTCTTTAATATTTTTTCGCGCTCTGTGGTATATTTCCCATTTAGTGTAACAAAAAGTGCTCTGTTTTCTTTCATCTTTGACAAATGGATAGAATCTTTCATTGTAAAATAGGGTTTACATAATTGCTCTATGCTGTCCCATTCCTGCAAGAACATTTCTACATTTTTATCTCTATCTGTTTCATCCGAAAAATTAATAAAAGCATCTTTAGGTGTAACATTGAGCCAATATTTATCTTCTCGATAGCCTACCATTTTTGGTGACCAATAACCTAAATACATCACGCCGCCGCCGCCTTCTAATGGTGTTATTTTAAGCTGGTGATGATGTTTATAATTCCAAGCTGCATAAGGCATTAAGCTAAGAATAAACAAAAAGATGAATGTTACGTTTTTTAAGAAAGTAGTCTTCTTAGCATAAACCAAGATATAGAAAAATCGGAAAAAAGGTAAAAACAAAACAATGGGTCTTACTTGAAAACTTATGGCATATAACAAACACAAAACCAATACTTTTTTCCAAGTTTCTTCTTTGTATATTATCTCAATATATACAATGAGCGTAATCAACAAAATCATTAATGTTTCCGGAAATACATAACCCGGATATGCCAGAATAACGAAATTGGCATTCAAGAATAGGAGAAAAATATTTTTTAAGATATATTGTTTGTCATAGCGATTTAAAAGTTTCATCATTAAATACAACGCTAAAAAAAAGAGAATTAGTTGCACTATTTTTATAAATGCCGGCGAAGTTGTAATGAATGAAAGGATATAAATAAAAAATGGAAATCCGGGATTTCTAAATGTATCCGGAACATAATCTTTCAAAAAATACCAATACGAATAACGTCCAACATGTAAGCCTTTTGCATAATTAATATACATAGCTTCATCGTTCGTTGTAATGCGAAGATTTATATAAAAAAGGGCGCAAGTGGACAATATCGTAAATGCGACAAATGTATAATATGCCTTTTTATTGTTTAGTAAATTAAGTAGCCACTGAGTCAATTGCATGTAACCTTTCGTAGTTAGCACAAAAGTAAATAAAACAATGCAATAATTTTATTTTTCGATATTTGCAGTATGCTTCCTATTCCAATGGTTGACCTACAAACACAATATCGTGCACATCAACAAGAAATTGATGCTTCTATTGCGTTGTGTTTATCAGAAGGAAATTTTATTGGCGGAAAAAAAATTACAGAATTTGAAAATAAACTGGCTGCTTATCTTGGTATAGATAATTGTATAAGTTGCGCCAATGGAACCGATGCTTTGCAAATTGCCTTAATGGCGTTAGATTTACCCAAAGGAAGTAAAATTATTGTCCCTGCTTTTACGTATATCGCAACAGCTGAAGTAGTCAAGTTATTAGGCTTTGAGTTGGTGCTTTGCGATGTTGATGTCAACACATTTAATGTAAATATTGAACATATTAAAGCTGTTTATTCTGAAGATGTAAAAGCCATAATTGTTGTTCATTTATTCGGTCAAGTTTGTGACATAAATGAAATTACTGCTTTTTGTAAAGACAACAATATTTTTTTGATAGAAGATAATGCGCAAGCACTTGGTGCCGA
>JAGQYE010000094.1 GCA_020436225.1 Bacteroidota bacterium
GGCGCAATCATTTATCTAATTTATTGGATAATTCGATTGATATTTATGTTGCCTTTCCCAATCAATATCATCGTTTTGGCAATTGTCATTTTTGTCATTTATAAAGTGTCAAAATCGTATCAAGCTACAAGTGGTTTAAATTCTATTCCTAATTTTTCTACCGTAAACAATGATATTTATAATAAACCTGAAACACTTCCGACTACTTTCCAAACAAAAAATCCGGATTTTAATGCCAATAACTTCAAACAAAAAGTGCAAACAGCATTTGTAGCCATACAAAATGCGTGGATGCTTCAAGATATTTCTAAAGTAAGAAAATGGATAACTGACGGCGTTTATCAGCGATTTAATACGCAATTTATTATGATGAAAGCCATTGAACAAGTCAACGAAATTTCAGATATCAACATTCAACAAATTTACATTGATGATGTAGAAGAAGATGGCGAATACGATATTATTCATGTTGGCATTCAATATTCAATGTATGATGGTTTTTCGTCGAAAAAATTTAAACGGTTGAATGATGGCGGTACTTTGCATGCGTTGGAATATTGGTCGTTTATCAAAAAATCAGGCGTAAAAGAAAAAGATTTATACCACACAACCAATTGCCCAAATTGTGGAGGTAACTTGCCCGACGACGGTGGCGAAACGGCAAAATGTCCGTATTGTTCTACCATAACATATCTCGGCGATTACGATTGGATTTTAGCAGAAATTACACAACCTGACGATTACCACAACTCCAATAAAAAATACGAAAAACAAGGAAAATTTTCCAAGAAAATCCGAGCACAAATTAAAGAACAACAAAGTTTTTCTTTACAACTTTTAGAAGATAAAGTCAGCAATGGTTATATGCAAATGATGACAGCTTTAATGCTGAAAAAACCGGAAATTATGCGCCGCTTCGTTGCCGATAATCTCTATGAAAAATTGGAGCAACGCATAAAATCAGAAACGCCGTTTGTTTTTAATCGTTTATATCTCAACCATGTTACTGCTTTCGATTATTTTGTTCAAGATAAACAAGATAATATTGTTGTGGCACTCAAATGTTCATCGCAAAAAATTCAGCAACCGGACAGCAGTAATCTGCAAATGGAATTTTCAATTTCTTCTCGAGATGAAGTCGTGATTATGAGTAGAGATGTTGATGCCACTAAACCAAATGGCGCTTTATATGCGCATAGTTGCCCGAGTTGCGGTGCGCCAATAAAAGATACCACAGAAGTGCATTGTACGTATTGTAATGCCGTATTAAACAGCACCAAATTTGAATGGATTATCAGCGATTGGATGTCGGCAAGCGAATTTGAAGATTTTAAACGCAATAACAATTCAGCTTTTGCCATAGATAAATCTTTAGATGACTTAAACGAGCTTTTTGCAGTTCGCGATTTTGCATTAAACAATGTTATTATGATGATTGCGGCCGATGGACGAATTACGAATCAAGAAGCGAAATTTGTAGAAACGTTGGCTAAGAAATGGAATTATAATCTTGATAAAATCCAAGGATTTTTGACAATGGGCATCAACAACAAACTCGTTGTACGTATGCCACAAGATGCCAAACAAAAACAAAAAATAATTAAGTTGATGGAAAAAGCTGCAATGTTAGATGAGCAACTCACACCGGAAGAAGAACAATTGCTTCAACAAGTAAAAAATATGTAATTAAGGATGCGTTTTTCCATTATGACAAGTCATACAACTAATCGTTCCGGAATCTTTGCCAAAATATTTTTCGTTGATTTCATTTGTCATCACTAACATTTTTCGTGCAACGATTTTTTCTTCTTTTTCATCTGAAGATTTATCGCCTTTTGCATGACAATAACTACAAGAAACACCTAAAGAATTTGACCAAGCATCCATAATGGCATCCATATCTTCGTGCGACAAATTTTGCGGTAATACTTGAACATTTCTCCAAGTTGGTTCTTCGTTATTATTATCACCGTCGTCTTTTGTCAAAGTTGTAAAAGAAGATAAAATAACTATAGACGTAAGTAAACTAAATGCAACAATGTATTTATATTTTTTCACCTTTCTATTTTTTTCTGTTAGGATTTATTTGATGATACTTACTTGCATGCGTACATCTTTGTAAGGTCTGTCTCTGCTGTCGCGTGCTTCTGCTGCAATTTTATCGACAACATCCATTCCTGAAACTACTTCTCCAAAAACTGTATAATTCATATCTAAAAAAGGCGCACCGCCAACTTCTTCGTACGTTTTGATTTGTTCAGGTGTCCAATTATTGCCGGTTCTTGCAGCTAAAGTAGCCAATTCTTGTTGTGTATATTTTCTTCCTTGAACAATATAAAACTGACAAGATGAACTTGCTTTTGCCGGATTATTATCGCGCGCAGCCGCTAATGCACCGCGTTTGTGAATAAGATTATTGTTAAATTCTGCAGGCACACGATAATCTAATCCGCCCATTCCTAATGGTTGTCCCGGTTGTGCATTTTTGGAATTTGGATCGCCACCTTGAATCATAAATTCCGGAATTACACGATGAAAAAGTGTGCTGTCTAAAACGCCATCTTCAATAATTTTTATAAAATTGGCTTTGTGTTGTGGCGTTTCATCATATAATTTAATTTTTATGTCGCCTAAATTTGTTGAGATTAAAACATACGTTGCTGTATCCATTGTTTGAGTTGTAGTTGTTGACGAATCTGTTGTGGATTTTCCGAAAGATAGAAAACTTGAAAGTATAAAAAACAAGAAAAATAAATGTTTGTTCATTTGTAAAAATTATAAAGTTTTAAAATATTCGATAATCATTTTTTTGAGTAATTGTTCTTGTTGTTCTCTGTTTAATTTTGGCATTTCTCGATTGTATTCAAAATGAGGCCAACCATCTTCGTCATGCGAAATGAATGTATAATAATTTGCTTGACTTAAAAGCACACAAATTCCAACATGCATTAAATCTTGTTTTTGTTCTTTGGTAAATTTCACTTGGTTTTTTCCCAACTCACGGTGACCAACCAAAAATGTAATAGCTTGAATGTCCGGTTTTTTCCCGAATTTTTTTTCTAAATCTGACAACAGTTGTTGCCAAGTTGTTTCGTTATATTCTAAATCAACTGTTAAATTTTCCACGCACAAAAATACTTAAACCTACTTATTAATCTCTTTAATTTTTCTAAAAACGACATTCATTTTCTGTCTTTCCAAAATGGATATCGAGTTTTATGTTCTTCTAATTTTTCTTTTGATAAAATTGCAATTTCTATGCCATCTTTTTGTTGTAAATCGACCAATAAATTGCCTGTAAAATCATAAACAGCACTATGTCCGTTGTGTTCATTTCCATAAAAATCAAAACCTATTCTGTTAACGCCAACCGTATAACATTGATTTTCTATCGCTCTGGCTTGTAGTAAGGTTTGCCAATGATGAATTCGTTTTTTAGGCCAACTTGCAACATACAATTGCACATCGGCATTAGCATCATTTTGACACCACGCCGGAAATCGAATATCGTAACAAATAAAAGGTTGAATTTTCCAATTCTTATACTCAATTAAAATTTTATCCTTTCCTTGTTGTAATTGCTTGTTTTCTCCAACTAAAGAAAATAAGAAATGCTTGTCGTATGTGCCAAGAATTTCATCTCCATCAGTAAAGAAAAAACGATTGAAGTAATGTTCATTTTCTTTAAATAAAAAACTACCGCAAACAGCACACGCATTTTGTTTGGAAATTTTTTTCATAAAATATAATGTTTCTCCGTTTTCATCTTCGGCTAAACTTAAATCATCCACACAAAATGCCGTATTAAACAACTCTGAAAATACAATAATATCTACTTGTTCTTGTATTCCATTTACTAATTGAGTTAATGTAGAAAGATTTTTTGATTTGTCTTTCCACGCCAAATCTGTTTGAACCAACGCAATTTTTAAATCCATACAACTACAATTTATCTATAATCAATGCACGCATTGGAATTTTTATTGTATATTTCAACAATATAATACAACCAATGGCATCAAACAAATATCCACATTTATTGTCAGAATTAGACTTAGGATTTACGAAATTAAAAAATCGTGTACTAATGGGCTCTATGCACACCAACTTGGAAGAAGAGCGAAACGGTTATGAGAAATTAGCCACTTTTTATGCCGAACGTGCGAAAGGTGGAGCCGGAATTATTGTTACCGGTGGTTTTGCACCCAATTGGGAAGGTTGGCTCAAGCCGTTTGCCGGACGTATGTCAAACAGAAATCACGTCAAAAACCACAAGATTGTAACCGAAGCCGTGCATCGCGAAGGTGGAAAAATTGCACTTCAAATTTTACATGCCGGACGATATGCTTATCATCCGTTGAGCGTAGCACCATCGCGCATTCAAGCACCGATTAATCCGTTCAAACCACGTGCATTATCTACTTGGGGCGTGCGCAGAACCATCAACGATTTTGCTTCAAGCGCCGCATTAGCAAGAGAAGCCGGCTACGACGGCATAGAAATTATGGGCTCAGAAGGTTATCTGATAAATCAATTTATCGTATCACATACCAACAAACGTAATGACGAATATGGCGGAAGCTATGAGAACCGAATTAAGTTTCCGATAGAAATTGTTCAAAAAGCAAGAGAGAAAGTCGGCAAAGATTTTATCATCATTTATCGCTTGTCGATGTTGGATTTATTAGACGATGGAAGCAACTGGGAAGAAGTAGTACAGTTGGCAAAAGAAATAGAAAAAGCAGGCGCAACGATAATTAATACAGGAATTGGTTGGCACGAAGCACGCATTCCAACTATTGCCACTTCTGTTCCACGCGCTGCTTTTGCTTGGGTAACACAAAAATTAAAACCGGAAATTTCTATTCCATTGTGTACATCTAATCGCATCAATATGCCGAATGTTGCGGAGCAAGTGTTGGCTGATGGTTGTGCTGATATGATAAGCATGGCGCGCCCATTCTTAGCGGATGAAAATTGGGTGAAGAAAGCTATGGAAGACAGAGCAGATGAAATCAATACATGTATTGCTTGTAATCAAGCGTGTTTAGATCATACATTTTCTAATAAATTATCTTCCTGTTTAGTTAATCCACGAGCTTGCCATGAAACCAGTTTAAACTATCTTCCAACATCAAACAAGAAAAAAATTGCTGTTGTTGGTGCCGGACCTGCCGGATTGACTTTTGCAAGTATTGCTGCAGAACGAGGGCACAACATTACCTTGTTTGAATCAGATAGTAGTATTGGTGGACAATTTAATATGGCAAAAAAAATTCCGGGCAAAGAAGAATTTTATGAAACACTTCGATATTTTGATAAACAATTGAAACTGCATAAAGTCGATGTGCAATTAAATAAGCGCGTTACGGCAGACGATTTAAAAGATTATGATGAAGTGGTTATTTCAACAGGCATTTCGCCAAGAAGAATTTCAATTGAAGGCAGTAATCATCCCAAAGTAGTCAGCTACATTGATGTATTAAAAAATAATGCCAACATTGGCAAGCGCGTAGCAGTTATTGGTGCCGGCGGAATTGGCTTTGATGTAAGCGAATTTTTGACACAACATGGCGAAAGCACTTCTTTAAATAAAGAGGAATGGTTAAAAGAATGGGGCATTGATAAAAGCTATAAAACGCGTGGTGCGGTTGAAGGTGTAAAACAAGAAATTGAAGCGCCGGAAAGAGAAGTTGCGATGTTCCAACGTAGCGATGGAAAAATGGGCGCCAAATTGGGAAAAACTACCGGCTGGATTCACAGAACTACATTGAAAATGAAAAAAGTGAAAATGTTTGTCGGCGTAGAATACACAAAAATTGATGACGAAGGTTTGCATTATTTAGATAAAAACAATCAACCGCAAGTTTATCCTTGTGATAATGTAGTGGTTTGTGCCGGACAAATTTCTCTACGCGAATTAGAGCAGCCGTTGTTAGACTTAAACAAAACGATACACATTATTGGAGGTGCTTACGAAGCTGGTGAATTAGATGCAAAGCGCGCCATCGACCAAGCTGCACGCGTAGCTGCTGAAGTGTGATGTTTTCTTGGGTTTGATAAGTCACCTTCTACGGAACTAAAACCAACATTTTTTAGTTATTTTTATACTATGAAGACAATTACCATCACCGTTCCTGACGATAAAGTAGAAGAAGTGGAGGCATTGTTGCAAAAATATAAGCAAGCACTCAACATTTCTATTTTAAAAGAAGAAGAAAAACTAAAAGTTGAAGAATGGCAACGCGATACTGTTGTAAAAGACGAAAAAAGCGATACTTATATCAGCAGTGATGAGATAGAAAAAACAGCATTTAGTCGCGAAAAATAATGGATTATAAAAATTGCTCCAACAATTCTAAGGCTTCATTTTCTTTTTGTCGCATTTTATCTTGGTCGGCTTTTTTCTTATCCTTATAACCACATAAATGCAACACGCCGTGAACTAGCACACGATATAATTCATCAGTATAAGAAGTGCTGAATTTTTTTGCATTATCTTCTACACGTTCTAAAGAAACAAAAATATCGCTTTCGATTTTTCCGTTTTTTTCTGAATTATCAAACGTAATAATGTCCGTATAAGTATGATGATTGAGGTATTCGATGTTGATTTCTAATAATTCTTCGTCAGTTAAAAAAATATAATTCAAATCTTGAATAGAAAAATTTTCTTGTTTGGCGACAGCTTTCAGCCAACGTTTTATCGGAATTGGTTTAAAATAAGTAGGTTTTTTTACATTTTCAAAATGAAAGGAAATTGCCATACTGCAAAATTGAATATTTATTTTGTTTTTCTGCAAAATACTTTCATCTAATTATAGAATCACTTTGCGTCTTAATTTTTTATAAAATAAAAATAATGATTAAACCTATGCTTATTTTTAAAGTCTAAAGCTTAATGAGATTGACGGACGCGGAAATTTTAGCTCAATTCAAACAACCGGAAACCAAAGAAAAAGCCTTTCGGAGTTTACTGATGATGTATCAGGAAAAATTGTATTATCACGTGCGCAGATATGTACACAACCACGAAGATGCAAATGACATTTTGCAAAATACTTGTATCAAAATTTGGAATGCTATCGACAATTTTCGTGGCGATGCTGCTTTATATACTTGGTTGTATAGAATTGCCGGAAATGAAGCAATTACTTATATCAACAAGAGCAAAAGAAGAAACGAAATAGATATTGAGCAAACATCGGCACGTTACCAGGCTGTTTCTGATAGTGCAGATGCGAACGAGATGACCGCTAAATTACAATTCGCTATTGACAGTTTGCCCGACAAGCAAAAACAAGTATTTATTATGCGTTATTACGATGAAATGCCTTATGAAAAAATTGCCGAAATATCAGAAACATCGGTTGGTGCGCTGAAAGCATCGTATCATCACGCCGTAAAAAAGATAGAAGAAATATTAAAAGCATAAAAAATATATTCCAACGATTAAACCTTTGAGAAAAACAATAGTCTAACAAGAAATGAACAACAAAAACGACATATTGAATGAATTGAAAACGATTTCGCCTTTACTTTATTCCATAAAGGAAAACGAAAAATCGTTGTTGGTTCCTGAAAA
>JAGQYE010000012.1 GCA_020436225.1 Bacteroidota bacterium
AGATTCTATTGGTGCCATTAATGATGCTCGTAAAGCTTTGGTTTATCATCACTACTTAATTGATTCGTTGAAGTATAACGACTCAGCTTATTTTGTTGCATTAAAGAAATTTCAAAAAGAAAACAACTTAAATCCGGATGGTATTCTAGGTAGCAACACAATAACTGCATTAATACGTGATAATTCCAAGAAATTTCAACTTTTGGCTATCAATGCCGACCGCTGGCGAACCGAACACATAAAAAGTTTGCCCGATAAATATGTTTGGGTAAATCTACCTTCCTATCGGTTAAAAATTATCAAAAATGATTCTTTGAAATTGGAGAAAAAAGTAGTAATTGGAAAATCTTCTAAAAAAGCACAAACACCCATTTTAGAAAGTGCTATTAACCGAATTGTTCTTTGGCCAACATGGAGCGTTCCGCAAAGTATTATTAAAAATGAAATGAAAAGCTTTAAAGGCTATACCGTAACGCGTACAGGAAATTGGCTAAGCGTTGTGCAACCACCCGGACCAAGAAATGCATTAGGTTCTGTAAAAATTTTATTTCCAAATAATTACTCTGTTTATATTCATGATACGCCAACCAAAGCAACGTTTAATGCTGATTTTCGAGCAGCAAGTCATGGTTGTGTGCGTTGTCAAGATCCGCTGGAGGTGGCGGCAATGTTGATGTCAATGGATACGTTTAAAATGGATTATGATTCGCTTATTGCTTTAAAAGAAAGTAAAATTGCTACACGTACATTCAGGCTAAAAAAACCGGTTCCGGTTTATTTTCGATACTTTACTGCTGAAGCTGATTTTGATGGCAACGTAAAATTTTATGATGATGTTTATCGGCGTGATAAAGACATGATTAATTTTATTTTCAATGGAAAACAACCTCATAAACTAACTAAAGAAGAAATTAGAGAAAAGCAAATTGCTGATTCTATTGCTATAATAAAAAAGAAAGTTGCCGATTCTTTAGCTACAGTAAAACAAGCACAAATAGAAAAAGAAAAAGTTGAAAATAGTCTTTTAAAAACAAACATAGATTCAACTAGAATAAAAGTAGATTCGACTAAAAAATGAACAGTATATTATTTTCTTATTAATATAAAAAATCAGGAAATTTAAATACAAATATTTTTTCAATATTCAACAACAAAATAAATGTTGGTGTGTTATATCCAAACATTAATCGTATTTTTAAATCAAAGTAAATAATATGCAAGCACTATTAAATAAAGATGTTGGTTTATTTATTATCCGCATTGGATTAGGCATTATGTTTATGCTTCATGGTTTTCCTAAAATAAGTGGTGGTGTAGATACTTGGGAAAAAATAGGCATGGCTATGGGAAATATCGGCATCCATTTTATGCCTGCTTTTTGGGGTTTTATGGCTGCACTCGCCGAATTTGGTGGTGGTATATGTTTGATTTTAGGAATACTTTTTCGTCCGGCAACGGCTATGATGGTTTTCACTATGTTTATTGCAGCAATGATGCATTATCAAAATGGCGATGGTTTTGGTGGCTATAGTCATGCCGTAGAAAATGGTATTGTATTGCTTGGATTATTTTTTGCAGGATCAGGGAAATATGCAATAAAAATTTCCAGAAAATAATCTGTGTTTTCTAATTAGAAATAAAGACCATCCAAATAATAGCAACTGCTGTTAGTATTGCAAACAAAATCTTAAATATGCTATAAGGTCGTTGACCTTGTATTTCACCTGTACTTCCATTTATAATAAATCGATATGGTTTATTATTATAGCGATAGACACTAATCCAAATTGGTAATAAAATATGTTTAAAGGTTACGTCATTATGCGTAATGTGCATTTTTTGAATTTGCTGAACATCGCCTCCAATATGCATTTTTACAGTTTGTTCAATATTCTCTTGCATTACAGATTTTGCTTCTTCAAATCCATTTTGAACATCTACTTGATAGCACTCTGTTTGAAATCCGCTGATATAGGCTTCGTTATAGGCTTTTAAATTTTGTAAATCCCATGGCTCTAATTCACGAGTAGTATCATTCGGTAGAGAGCGACTTGCTAACACGCAAACATCATCAAATGTATTGTTCACTGTGCCTTGTGTAGCAAACCATCTTGTTTTTTGTTTCCGTTCTTTTCCTTCTCCTTCATAATAATATTCGCCACGTGCACCAATGTATGTTGTTGTTGCTTGCGAATCGAATGTCCAGTAAGGCATATATATACCTTTTAATTTCTCGTTGATAGTAGCATATTTCTTTAAATCGTTGGGAGCAAACCATCGGCTTTTAATCCAATCATTAAATATTTTATGTGCTGTTTTATCATCAATAGAAAATGGCAATACATATTTAGGTTGAATTACTGTTGATGTAGAACCATTTTTGATAACCAATGGCGAAGCACAAAATGCGCAATTATCTGATGTAAGAGTTGGATTGAATGTAGTAACAGCACCACAATTATTACACTGAACTGTGTTTAATGTTTTTGTTTCTGCTGTTTTTATTTTCTGCTGAAGAAAATTTAAATAATTAATTTCTTCAGCATCTATTTTTTCATTTGAGGATGTTATCGGATTATGCGCCCCGCAGTAGTTACACACCAATTCATGGTCGTTCGGAGAAAATTTTAATAAAGCGCCACAATCCACGCACTTTAGTTCTCCACTAATTTGTTGTTCATCTTTAAAAGAAGAAACATCCATAGTTTTGGTATTTTGAAATTACACGAAGTACAATATAAACAAAGTAATTGTACTATATTCTTTTTAGAAATAACTACGTTATAATGGTGGTGGAGCGATTGGTGGTGGCACGCTATTTAATACAGACGCTAATTCCGTCAATGTAGAAGCTGCTGCCCAAGCCGGCATTCCTGCTTTCCAAACCAATGTATCCGATTTTAATTGTCCACTTTGCGCCATTTGTGTTAATGCCGGAACATCAAACGGTCCTGTTTGTTGTCCATTTACCGCCACAAAAATTTGCATAACCGGTGGTGGAACGGCGCCGCCTCCTTGAGAATTTGCAATGCCACCTTGCATTATGCCACCTAAACCTACGCCAACAAACGCACCGGCCATTCCGCCACCATTTTCAGCAGCTTTTTCAATGCCTTGCGCTGTTTTCCATTGAGTAAGTTTTTGCATGTCAATTTTATCCAAGCGAGAAAGTTCGAAGATTTCTTTTTTTACTTCATCCGGCATAGAAATATTTTCTACCAAAATGGAAGTAACTTTCAATCCATAAGTATCAAAATCGTCTGATAATTTTTCTGTGCTGAATTTTGAAAACTCTTCTAAGTTTGAAGCATATTCTTCTATTTTCAATTTGCTTTCGGCAATTGCATCAGTAAGTTTTGTAACCACTAAAGTACGAAGTTGGTTGCTGATTTCTTCTGTAGTAAAATTGCCATCCGTTCCTGCAATTTCTTTAATAAATTTTCCTGCATCTGTAACGCGGTAAGAGAAATTACCAAACGCTCTAATTTCTATCATTCCAAAACGAGGATCATTTAATGTAATCGGATTTTTTGTTCCCCATTTTTGGTCGGTAAATTGTTTGGTGTTGACATAAAAAATGTCCACTTTAAACGGCGAATTAAATCCATATTTCCAACCTTTTAAAGTAGTTAAAATAGGCATATTCGCAGTTGTTAATTCGTATCTGCCCGGCTGATAAACATCGGCTAATTTACCTTCATTTAAGAAGACAGCAACTTGCGATTCTCTTACCGTTAATTGCGCTCCGGTTTTAATTTCATTTTGGAAACGCGGAAATTTCCAAACAATCGTATCGCTGGTGTTGTCTGTCCATTCGATAATGTCAATAAACTCATTTCTGAAAGTGTCTAAGATTCCCATGATTTTTTTTGGTTTTAGATAATATTACAAATTACAAAAAAATTATTTTCTTTAGAATAATATCAACTGTTTTTTTTAGTTAAAAGTTCCAATTATTTTTACAGAAGATTAAAATTAAGAAATGAAAACAACACCACTGACCGATACACATATTGCATTAGGTGCCAAAATGGTAGATTTTGCCGGATTTTATATGCCGGTTCGCTATACTTCCGATTTAGATGAACATCATTGCGTGCGCAATAAAGCCGGCATGTTTGATGTTTCGCACATGGGCGAATTTGTTATAAAAGGCGAACAAGCACTTCCTTTTTTGCAAAAAATAATTTCGAATGATGTTTCTAAATTAGAAAAAGGACAAGCATTGTATGCGTATTTGCCGAATGAAAATGGTGGCATTGTGGACGATTTATTAGTATATCATTTAGATGATGGCAATTATATGTGTGTGGTAAATGCAGGAAATATTGAAAAAGATTGGACTTGGTTTAATCAACATAATACGGAACAAGCTGAACTGCACAATATATCGGACAATACTGCTTTGTTGGCAATACAAGGACCAAAAGCACAAGAAGTTTTACAAACATTAACTTCGGTGGATTTAAGTAGTATTCCTTATTATCGTTTTATGCGTGGGCAATTTGCAGGCGTGGATAATGTTATTATTTCTAACACAGGTTATACTGGTGCCGGTGGTTTTGAAGTGTATTTTCATAAATCGCATGCTGAAACTGTTTGGAATAAAATTTTAGAAGCCGGAAAAACCGTGGGTTTGCAGCCCATTGGTTTAGGTGCGCGCGATACCTTGCGTTTAGAAAAAGGATTTTGTTTATATGGTAATGATATTGATGACACGACTTCGCCTTTGGAAGCCGGCTTAGGTTGGGTAACAAAATTCTCCAAGGATTTTATCGCCAAAGAAATTCTCTTAAAACAAAAAGAAACTGGATTACAAAAAAAATTAGTAGGCTTTGTAATGGTAGAAAGAGGTATTCCGCGTGGTCATTATCTTATTAAAGATGCTAACGGAAATGAAATTGGTCACGTTACTTCAGGCACACAATCGCCGACTTTAGGATATGGCATCGGATTAGGTTATGTTCAAATTGAACACGCCAAAATTGATAGTGCCATTTACATCGATATCAGAGGAAAATTGATACAAGCAAAAGTGGTAAAATTACCTTTCTTGTAAATCAATATTTCTATTGAATATTTTCTACTGCTTGATTTAAAAATCGCATTAGCTCGCTTACATATTCTTTAGAAAAATCGAATTTTATGCCGGCTGTTTGATAAAGTTGCGGCAATGTTTTCGTGTATCCCAATTTCAATGCTGCTTTATAATTTTCTACGGCTTTAGTTTTATCTGCCGTAAAATTTCTCCAAACCGCAATGGCGCCTAATTGGGCAATGCCATATTCAATATAATAAAACGGCATCTCGAAAATATGCAATTGCTTGTGCCAAAAAACTTTTCTGTAATCTTCATAACCTTGCCAAGCAATCTCTTCGCTACTCAATTCTTTATGCAATTCCATCCATTTGATTTCACGTTCTTCTGCTGTATGCGTTGGATTGGTATAAATCCAATGTTGGAATTTATCTACTAAAGCTATCCATGGCAACATGGTAATAATTCCTTCTAAATGCGTGCTGATAGCGCGTTTCTTGTCGGCATCATTATAAAAAGCATCTAAGCCTTCGAAGGTCATTAATTCCATACTCATCGATGCTAATTCAGCCATTTCAGATGGTACTTCTTGATCGAAATTATAGGGCAACGTGCGCATCAAAAATGAATGAACTGCATGACCGGATTCGTGCAACATGGTTTCTAAATCTTTGTTGGTTCCGGCAGCATTCATAAACACAAACGGCACACCGATTTCCGGTAAAGACATATTATATCCACCTGGCGCTTTTCCTTTACGAGAATCTAAATCGAGGTGATTCATATTTTGCATTATCTCGATACATTCTGCAAAAAATGGATTTACTTTTTCCAAGCATTGTATCGTTTTATCTATCAATTCTTGTTGTGTTTCAAATGGTTTTAATGCCGGCAAATTTTTCACATCAACATCCAAATCATACGGATACAATTCTTCAACATTTAATGCTTGTTTTCGTTGTTTATAAATTTGGTTAACCAAAGGCAACACTTCTGTTTTTATGGCTTCGTGAAATTGTTCGCAAGCGTTTACATCGTAATCAAATCGACCTAATTCTTCAAACATATAATCTCTATAGTTAGTGTAACCGGCATTGAGTGCAATTTGATGTCTTGTTTTTAAGAGTTCGTCAAAAATAGCATTCAACTCGGCTTTGTCTTGCATTCTGCGTTGAACTGTTTTTTCAAAAATGGATTTTCGAAGTGCTCTATCTTGATTTTGAAAAAACACATTGGCTTGTGGCAAAGTAATTTCTTCGCCATTGTTTTCTATGGTCATGGCGCCAATTAATGCCGCATATTTTTGTGCCAATAATTGTGTCTGTTGAGATAGTGGAATATTCTCTTCTCTAAATAATTTTAATTGCGCATGCAATTGTCGCAGATAAACGGAAAATCTATCTTGGTCTAATAATTTCGTGTTTTCGTTGTTGGCAATTTTTTTATTTAACGTGTTGTTTGTTGCCATCCAATTAGGTAAAACATCTTGAATAAAATCTTCGTATGCTTTTTTATAAATAGGATTTTCTGTGTCGCAAGATTGACGCACATAACGCCAGCGATATTCTTCATCTAAAGCAGCATCGGTTTCACTTCTATCTGCAATCCATTGTAGAAGCTCAGTTTCGTTATTTATATTTCTATTTTCAAGTTCTGAAAAGAAATCCTCTACATCTTTCCAAGCGTTGATAGTTAATGTTTCCGGTAAATAATTTCTTGTTTTACGTTTTAGTGTTTTTTCCATAGTTATAGTTTTATAATCAAGTTATGTAGTTTTAATTTATAAAAGAAAGTGTTGCCGTTGGAGAAGACGAATAATGTGGTTTTCAAAAACAAACATACAAAACATATTTAATAAAATTTATTTTATTAATAAAAATATTCGTTCCAAGCGAAATAAAACTAAAAATTTATCTTGTGTTAATTATTTCTATTTTAAAAGGTTGATGACTAAGCCCGTTTTTAGTTTGGGTTCAAACCAAGTAGATTTTGGAGGCATAATATTTCCCGAATCAGCGATATCGATTAATTGATTTAAAGAAACCGGATAAAAGGCAAAAGCGATTTTCATTTCGCCGGAATCCACGCGTTTTTGAAGCTCGTTTAAACCGCGAATGCCGCCCACAAAGTCGATGCGTTTGTCGGTGCGTTGGTCTTTGATATCTAATATTTCATCTAAAATATATTTCGATAAAATGGTAACATCTAAAACGCCAATCGGGTCGTTTTCATCGTAAGTATTTTCATTAGCAGTAAGTTTATACCAATTGCCATTTACATACATTGAAAATTCATGAAGTTGTGTCGGTTTGTACGCTGTGTTTCCTTTCTTTTCAATCGAAAAATATTTGGATATTGCTTGGATTAACTCGGCTTCTGAAAGGTTGTTGGTGTCTTTAATCAGTCGATTATAATCTTGAATTTGCAATTGATTGCTGGGAAACAAACAAGACAGAAAATAATTATATGGTTCTTGGCCTGTTGTGTTTGGATTTTCTGCGCGCAATTGTTGCCCAACTTTTGCTGATGCTGCTGAGCGATGATGTCCATCAGCAATATAGCTTGCCTCCACTTTTTCTTTAAAAAGTTCAATCAATTTTTGGATAATCTTTTCGTTGTCTATTTTCCAAAGTTGATGACGAACATCTTGTGAATCTGTGAAATCATTTTCAACTTCGTGATGTTCAGAATAATGTTCGATGATAGCATCAATTTCTTCAACCGCTTTATAGGTAAGAAACACCATTCCCGGCTGAGCCATTTTGGTTTTCATGTGTTTAATTCGGTCGTTTTCTTTAGACACTAAAGTCAGCTCGTGTTTCTTGATATTGTTGTTGAAATAATCGTCGATAGAACTGCCGGCAACCAATCCTTTTTGCGTTCTTCCTTGCATGGTTTGCGCGTAAATGTATAAACAAGGTGTTGCATCTTGTACTAAAATGCCATCTTTAATAAACGCATCAAAAACTTCTTTTCCTTTTAGGTAAACTTCCTCTGCATATTGGTCGATTGGTGTATCAAAATTGATTTCCGGTTTTGAAATTCTCAGAAATGAAAATGGATTATCTTTGGCTTCAATTTTGGCTTCTTCAGAGTTGAGAACGTCATAAGGTTTTGATGCCACTTTATCTACTATATCTTTTCGCGGTCGCAGTCCTTTGAATGCTTGTATTGTTATCATTTTATATTACGTTTTTTTGTTTTCATTTTTATTTTTCTCTTTATAGATGCGTTGCTTGCTGTTTGTTTCTGTTCAAATGTTTCTATATTATGTTCTTTAAAAGAGCCATCTGTAAACGCTTGCAATGCCCGTACAAAAATGGGATTTAGCGGATTGGTAACCTGATAATAAGCACTGCTGTTCCACAAATTCTGAGCTAAAATTCCTTTTAATTGAACTTGTAACATAGGAATACTATTGGCATAATTTTCGGCTGAATCGGGAACGGCATTTTTTGTTTTGGCAAATGCATAAAAGTCGTTCATGAAAGTCGAATCTGTATTAAATCCGGCAATAAATTTATCCAACGTTGGATATAGTTTTTCTAAATTATTTCTGTTCTTATCTACATAAGATAAAATGAATTGGTTTATAGAACCAGTACGAACAAGCTTGCCATAAAATTTTGAACTCCAAGATGTATCTAAGCCTACAAAAATATCCGGTGTAATGCCGCCTCCACCATAAACTATACGTTTGTTGTGCGTGTAATATTTGGTAGAATCTATAATTTTTATTTTGGTAGAATCAAACAATTCTCCACTTTTATATCGGTCTTCCAAATCTTCTTCATATTGCTCATATCCTTTGGAATAGGATTTCTGGATATTTCTGCCACTTGGTGTGTAATAATGGGCAATCGTTAATCTAACAGCGGACATATCCGGCAACATATAGCCTTTTTGGACTAATCCTTTTCCAAAGGTTCTTCTACCAACAATTAAACCTCTGTCCCAATCTTGCACGGCGCCGGAAACAATTTCGGATGCAGAAGCTGTGTTTTGGTCAACCATAATAACGAGTTCTCCGGATTCAAAATCTCCGCTATTTGTTGCAATTAAATCTGAACGAGGTTGTGATCTGCCTTCTGAATAAACCACCAATTTTCCTGCACTCAGAAACAAATCAGCTAAAGCATGAGCTTCATTAAGATAGCCGCCACCATTTCCTGTAAGGTCTAGAATTATTTTTTTTGCTCCACATTTTTTCAAAGAGTCGATTGCAGTTCTTGTTTCTTCAAAAGCTGTGGAAGAAAATCGTTCTAATTTCACATATCCAATGTTCGGTGTTGCCATATATTGTGCACCAATGGCATAAATCGGAATTTTATCTCTGATAATTTCAAAAGTAAGTAAATCCGGCTCATCGCTTCGTTTAATTTTGACGCTCACTTTTGTACCTTTTTCTCCACGAAGCATTTTAATTACATCATCGTTTTTTATGCCGATTCCTGCCACCAATGTGGTATCTACATAAATAATTTTATCGCCATCTTGAATGCCTACTTTTTGCGAAGGTCCGCCGTTGATAACATGTATAACTCGAATAGTATCTTCGAACACTTGAAATTGAATTCCTACACCTTCAAAATTTCCTATTAGAGGTTCATTGGCTTTTTTAAGTTCTTCGGCATTTATGTAAACAGAATGTGGGTCAAGTTGCTTCAACATTTGTTTGATACCATATTCAACCAAAGAATCTATATTTACATTTTTTACATAATAATTATCCAATAAATTTAAAAACGTACCCATTTTTTGTTGATACAATTGGGCATGCGCAAAAAAAGAAGTAAGTATTAATAAATAAGAAGTAACTACGAGTTTTTTCATTTATATGATTTTTGAATAAAAATACACATTCGCAAAAGGAGCAAATGTTATGCTTTATTATTTTTTGAGCGGAAACGGATATTCAATAATTCTACTGCTAAAGAGAAAAATATGGCAAAATATAAATAGCCTTTTGGTACAACTTCTTCGTGTGGGTCATTGGCTGCAATTACATGCATTTGATGTAATGCTTCAACAATCAACATAAATCCAATCAAGATTAAAAACGACAATCCCAACATTTGCATAGAAGGATGTCGATTAATAAAATTACCTACTTGTCCGGCAAACATTATCATAATTAACATAGATAAAATAACAGCAATAATCATAACGACAATAATATGAGTTAGTCCAATGGCTGTTATAATGCTATCTATCGAGAAAACAATGTTTATAACAGTTATTTGTAAAACAGCCGAAACGAATGTCGCATCTTTGGCTTTGTATCCTTCAATATTGCTTTCTCCTTCTAATTTATGGTGTATTTCTGTTATACTTTTATACATTAAAAACAGTCCACCTAATAGTAAGATTAAACTTTGTCCGGTTACGCCAACATGTTCTGCTCCTAACCAACTTGGCAAGTCGAAAGAATAAAATGGTTTTTGCATTTTTAGAATAAAAGATAAACCTAAAAGCAATAATATTCTCAAAATCATAGCAATAACCAAACCTAAATTTCTTGCTTTTGACTGAGATGCCACCGGCAAACGATTAGCAACGATAGAAATAAAAATGATATTATCTATACCAAGTACAATTTCCATAAAGGTGAGCGTAATAATACTCATCCAAGTGGCAGTTTCTAAAAATATGCTGAAATCCATTCTATAAAGCTTGCTTAAAAACAAGCAAAGATACATTTTGCTTATTTATTTCTCAAAAAATAAGGTGCTTATAGATGGAAACGATGGTCGAGAATCTATAAAGTGTGCATTTTTACACAGATATGTACTGATTATTTTGTTAATAATCCTAAAAGCAGAATTAAAAACAAAATAAGAAAGTACTGATATGCTTGTACTTCTTTGGTGATTGGTATTCTTTCTTTCATATCTTATATTGGTTTTTATGTAATGTAAACCAAAATTGGATATTTGTCAATACCTATTATTCGATTTAACATTATATATTAATTGTGGAAATGTGGAAAAGTGAATCTTATGAAGCTATTAAGACCTATCGATGCCTTTATATTGTAGGTCGTGTTGATAATAGAATAAATCCCATTTCCCATCAACGTATTCTAACGCTGTAAGGTTTTCGACCCAATCGCCGCTGTTGAGATAAATAGCTTTGCCGTTTTCGGAGCTGACTTCTCGAATTTGCGGTTTATGAATATGACCACAAACGATGTAATCGTAGCCTTCTTGGATGCCAATTTCTATAGCCACATCTTCAAAGTCTTGCACTTTACTTTTTACAACTGATTTTACTTTGTCTTTAATATACTTGGAAATAAAAATTTTATCTTTTCCATAGCGCATTCTAACGTTATTTATAAAACGATTGAGTTGCCAAATTTTATCGTATGTTCTTCCTCCTAATTTTGCCAACCAACGCGCTGTTCCACCAACAGAAAGGTCGTATTTATCGCCATGAAAAATCCAGTGTTTTTTACCATCAATTTCTAAAATTATTTCATCACGCAGTTGTAAAGTATCAAATCTATAGCCGGAAAAATTGCGCATTTGGTCGTCGTGATTTCCGGTAATATAATACACCGGAATACCTTGTCGCGCCATATCTAAAACCAAAAAAACATTTTCGATATGAGCTTCCGGAAAGAAATTGGCACTGAAGTTCCAAATATCTAACCAATCTCCGTTTATTATTAAAATCGTAGGATTTATGCTTCGTAAGTATTTATTTAACTCAACAGCATGGCAAGCATGTGTTCCCAGATGAATATCGGAAATAATACAAATTTCTACTTTTCGTTTTTGCTCAGACATCGTTTTAAAAATAAGAAGTAAAAAACAAACTATATAATCAAATCTATTATTATAGTGTTTCTATTTCTTGTATTTTTCGTTGTTTATGCTTATTTCAATTGTGTTTCAAAAAATTCACTCATTTTTTTAAATGCTTTTTCTCCTTGTTTATTATTAAAGAAAAAATGCGGAATTCCGTGTGGCAAATTATACCAATTGGTTTCTAGTTTTCCTTGTAATTCTTTCTCTAATTGTTTTACGCGCCAAATTGGACAAAACGCATCTACATAAACAAAATGACCTTGCACTTTTTTATCAATTAAGGACGTACAATTTTTAGGTGCACCACTTCCTTTTAATCCAAACGAATGATGAAAAACGACAGGTGCTTTCACTTCCGGTCGAAGAGCAGCATGCAATACGAATCCACCCGTTAAACATTGCCCAACAACACCAATATTATTTTCATCTACATTTTCTAAATTTTTAAATTGATCCAAAATCTCAAAAAACTCTGCCAGTGGAGCATTATCGGAAGCTTCATTATTGCGCACCATATTGTTGAATAAAAATTGAACACAATATTTTCGCATGTTTGTTCCTCCACTATACAAATCTGGAATTAAAACATTATAATTACCTTCTTGACATAAAATTTCAGCACTTTTATGTGTAGTTTGTTGTATTCCGGTTAAATCTGGTAAAAATAAAATGCCGGGTCTTTTTTTGGTAGATGCTGCTTTATACCAATAAGCATCTATAGTTCTGTGAATTAATGGAAGTTGAATTTTTTGCATAAAAGTAAGTTACTGTTTTATTTTAATAAGGACATTGTAAGTTCGTTTAATTTCTTCATTTTTTCTTCCAAATTACCTTTCAGCGAATCTCTATATTGGTTCAAATTAGAAATTAAATCGTTGGTGTTTTCGGGTAAGATGGCTTCAAAAAATTCTCTTAATCTTTTGGATAATGTCGGCGATTTTCCGTTGGTTGAAATAGCAATTTTTAAGTCGCCTTTTGTAACGATGGAGCCCAAATAAAAATCGCATAACTCAGGTGTGTCTGCAACATTTACCAAAACCTTACGTGCTTTGGCTGCTTCGTATATTTGTTGGTTAACTATTTTATTATTCGTAGCTGCTATTACCAAATGCTTGTTTTCAATATCTATTGTTTCAAATTGTTTTTGTTGAAGATGAAAGGGTTGTTTTTGTTGATTTTTATCCATAAAAAGAAGTAGCTCATTTTTAATTTCTGTTGCCACTATTGTTATTTGTGCTGTAGGTGAGTTTTTTAATATAAACTGTACTTTTTCTGCTGCTACTTTTCCTCCTCCTACAAGGAGAATTTGGATATTTTCCGGTTTAATAAAAATAGGATATAAAGTATTCATCATTTTATTTCTTTATAAATTTATAAAACAAATTAACTTGTTTGTTGGCATTCGTCGAATATAAAAAAAGCGAAAAATTTTGTATTTTATAAAGAATCCTGTATTTTTGCACCGAATTTGAATTGAAGAGGACTTGACAAAGTCCTCTTTTTCATTCTTATAACTATGGATAAGTTGACACATTTAAAAGATATCTTAGAAAAAGAAATTCTAAATTATTTTCAAAATACTCACTTATTTTTGGTTGATATTAAAGTTCTTTCAAACGGTAAGATAGAAATTTTTGCAGATAGTGCAGCAAACATCACCATTGATGAATGTGCACAAATCAGTCGACATATCTATCAATATTTAGAAGATAACCAACTTTTGACAGATAATATATCGTTAGATGTTTCTTCTCCCGGAATTGACGAGCCTTTAAAAGTGGCGCAACAATTTCAAAAACAAATTCACCAACAAGTGGATGTCGTTCTAAAAAACGGATTAAAAATTACAGGAGAGTTGCTACATGCCAACGATATTGAAATAACAGTAAAAGAAATTATAAAAATAAAGAAAAAAGAAACCATAGAAGAACATACACTTGGTTTCGATGAAATTAAATCGGTAAAAAAACACTTTTATTTTAAACTATAATTTATATGAACAGTGAAGAATTAGTAGAATCGTTCTCGGAGTTTAAAGATTTTAAAAATATTGACCGCCCAACCATGATGCGTGTGTTGGAAGATGTTTTTAAAACCTTATTGAGAAAAAAATACGGCTCCGACCAAAACTTCGACGTTATCGTTAACACGGAAAAAGGAGATTTAGAAATCTGGCGAAGACGAATGATTGTTGAAGACGGAAAAGTAGAAGATCGTCTTGCTGAAGTAGAACTTTCTTCTGCTCAAAAAATTGAGCCTGACATGGAAGTTGGTGAAGAGTTATTCGAGCCGATAACTATAGAATCTTTCGGACGCCGAGCTATTTTAGCAGCACGTCAAACGCTTATTTCTCGTGTTTTAGATTTAGAGAAAGATGAAGTTTACAAGAAATACAAAGATCGAGTTGGCGAAATCATCTCTGCTGAAGTATATCAAGTTTGGAAAAAAGAAGTGCTTTTATTAGATGAAGAAGGAAACGAATTAATTCTTCCAAAAAACGAACAAATTAAAGCAGATCGATATAAAAAAGGCGATAGTATTCGTGCCGTAATTAAAAATGTAGAATTACGAGGCAATACTCCTGTCGTTATTTTATCCAGAACAGATGGTTCATTCTTGGCAAAACTTTTAGAACAAGAAGTTCCTGAAATTATGGATGGACTTATCGTTATTCGAAAAATAGTACGCGAGCCGGGCGAACGTGCTAAAGTTGCTGTAGAATCATACGACGACAGAATCGATCCAGTTGGTGCTTGTGTTGGTATGAAAGGCTCCAGAATCCATGGTATTGTTCGTGAATTACGTAATGAAAATATCGACATCATCAACTTTACCAATAATATAAATTTATTATTACAACGTTCTTTAACGCCTGCAAAAATTGAAGGTATTGCCTTAAATGAAGATAAAAAGAGAGCATCTGTTTATTTAAAACCGGATCAAGTTTCTTTGGCAATTGGCAAAGGCGGATTTAATATTAAATTGGCATCTAAATTATCCGGATACGAAATTGATGTATTTAGAGATACAGATACAGCTGCAGAAGATGACGTTGACTTAGATGAATTTGCAGATGAAATAGATGACTGGATTATCGACATCTTAAAAGGTATCGGTTGTGATACAGCAAAATCTGTTTTGGAATTAGATAGAGATGAACTGATTCGTCGTACTGATTTGGAAGAAGAAACGGTTGATGATGTAATTGCAATACTTAAAGCAGAATTTGAACTATGAGAAGCCAATAGCCATCGTCATTAGTCATAGTGCTTCACTTGGCTTATGACTTACGACTTATGACTTACGACTAAACAATATATATGTCCGAAACAAAAATACATAGATTAGCCAGCGCAGCAAAAGACCTCAATGTAGGCGTTCCTACTATTGTAGAAACTTTACATGCAAAAGGATTTAAAGATGTTGCAAGCACGCCAAATACGAAACTGACCGAAGAGCAGTATAATATTTTATTGCTTGAATTTAGAAGTGATATCGTCGCAAAAGAAAAAGCAGAAGCCATTAATATTGGCAAGAGAAAAGAAGAGGAAATCATCTCGGTAAAACAAGAAATTGAACAACCTAAAGAAGAGGAAGTCATCTCGGTAAAACAAGAAATTGAACAACCTGTTGTGCTTAGAACCATAGATTTAAATGCCAACAAGAAAAAGAAAGCAACAAAAGAAAACAAGAAGGAAACCGAAGAAGAGCAGCCAATAGTAGAGAAAAAAGAAGAAGAAAAGAAAGTAACACCAGAGACGGAAGAATTTATTAAAACAAAAACAGAAACTTTATCCGGCCCTAAAGTTGTTCGAACTATAGAATTGCCAATAAAACAAGAAAGAAGACCGGAAGATATTTTCAGAGAAGAAGAAAAAGAAAAAAGAGAGAAAGAACGAGAAAAACAAAAAGAAGCGAGAAACGCTAACAAAAAAAGAACACGTATTGTTCAAAATAAAATCGACATTAAAAAGTTCGAGCCTTCCATAAAAGATAATCGACCATCAAAAACAGTTGGTAATAAATTTGGAAAGAGAGACAATAAGCCAAATAACGAAAAAGAAGGAATTTCAGAAAAAGATATCCAAGATAAGATTCGTTCCACGATGGCAAAACTACAAGGAACGAAAACAAAATCTGATCGCTCAAAATATAGAAAATCTAAACGCGAAGACCACGCAGCTCGTGCAGAAGGCGAAGAAACGGATAACAAAACACTACAACTTACAGAGTTCATTACTGTTAGTGAGTTAGCCGGTTTAATGGATGTTTCGCCAACTCAAATTATTAGTGCTTGTATGGGTTTAGGCGTTTTTGTTTCCATAAACCAACGTTTAGATGCAGAAATTATCGAATTAGTTGTCGGCGAATTTGGGTTTGAAGCTCAATTTATTAATCTAGCTGATGAAGAGGAAGAAGACGAAGAGGAAGAAGATAATCCTGAAGATTTAGTGAAACGTCCTCCAATAGTTACTATTATGGGGCACGTCGATCATGGTAAAACATCCTTGCTCGATTATATTCGAAATGCTAATGTAGTTTCAGGAGAAATGGGTGGCATCACGCAACACATTGGTGCATACGAAGTACAAACAGCAAACGGCGAAAATATCACATTCTTAGATACACCGGGACACGAAGCGTTTACCGCCATGCGTGCTCGTGGTGCTAAACTAACCGACATCGTTGTTATTGTAATTGCTGCTGATGATGCTATCATGCCTCAAACAAAAGAAGCTATTTCACATGCTCAAGCAGCTGAAGTTCCAATGATTTTTGCTATCAACAAAATTGATAAAGAAGGCGCAAATCCGGATAATATCAGAAATCAATTATCTCAAATGAATATTTTGGTAGAAGAATGGGGCGGCAAATTTCAATGTCAGGAAATCTCGGCAAAAAAAGGTATTAACATCGACAAGTTATTAGATAAAATTGTGTTGGAAGCAGAATTGTTAGACCTGAAAGCCAATCCAAATAAATCAGCCGTAGGTTCAGTAATCGAAGCGCAATTGGACAAAGGTCGTGGTTATGTTTCTACTATCATGGTTCAAGATGGAACATTGCATATCGGCGATTTCGTGGTTGCCGGTCAATTTTTCGGAAAAGTAAAAGCCATGAGTAACGTGCGTGGCGTTCGTATTAAAAGTGCCGGACCATCTTCGCCGGTACAATTATTAGGTTTAACTGGTGCGCCAACTGCCGGCGATAAACTTAAAGTATATGAAGATGAAAACGAAGGAAAAGAAATTGCCATCCGTCGTTCTAATATTATTCGAGAACAAGGAATGCGCGCGAAGAAACATATTACTTTAGATGAAATTGGTCGTCGTTTAGCTTTAGGAAACTTCAAAGAATTAAACTTAATTATTAAAGGCGACGTGGATGGTTCAGTAGAAGCACTCGGCGATGCATTGCTCAATTTATCGACTGAAGAAATTCAAGTAAATATCATTCACAAAGGTGTTGGTGCTATTAGCGAATCGGATGTCTTATTAGCTTCTGCTTCTGATGCTATCATTTGTGCATTCCAAGTTCGTCCTTCTATGAATGCTAAAGTATTGGCTGAAAAAGAAGATATCCAAATTAAATATTACAACATTATTTACGATGCTATCGAAGAAATAAAATCTGCGATGGAAGGTTTATTAGAGCCTAAATTGGAAGAAAAAATTGTAGGCAATATCGAAATTAGAGAAGTATTTAAAGTAAGTAAAGTAGGAACAATTGCCGGCTGTTATGTATTAGATGGCAAAGTTGCTCGCACTAATAAAATCCGAATTATCAGAGATGGCATTGTTGTACATTCCGGTGAATTAGATTCATTAAAACGTTTTAAAGACGACGTGAAAGATGTATCTAAGGGCTATGAATGTGGTTTAAAAATCAAGAATTATAACGACATTCAAGTAGGTGATATCGTAGAAGCATACGAGGAAGTGGAAGTGAAACGCAAGTTGTAATTCAGTATGGTACTTATTGCACTTTTAGTTTATTTTCTTATAAAAAATATATCGCGGCTAAAGCGGAAACGAGAACTCCGGCAAGCATAATACTAAGTATTATTTTAAAACGTAAAGAATTTCCTTCTATCTTTTTTCCTTTATACCAACAGAAGAAAGCAAGAATTCCTACCGGAAAGGAGATGAAAATGTTTGCATAATACATCCACAAATAAGATGTAATTGCAAACCAAATGGCGCCAATAAGTGAAACTATAAAATAAAAATTTGCTTTTGTTTCTTGTTTCATAGTTTTTATTCTTGAGAAGTTGAAGATTTTTATAGTAATTTTTAGTTTATATTAATTACCTAAACATTTTTTCAATGGCTCGTTTAATTTCTTGTTTCTGCTCTTCAGTACGACCTTTTTTTTCTTCATAAAGTACTTTGTAAACTTTTTCTACCATCAATTTATTTTGCGATATCGAAATGCCAATCAAATCAACAAAAGTTCTTACAATAATTAAAATTATAGCAATAGCTTTTGCACCATTAGCAATGATGAGGAAAAAACCACCTAAAATTGCCACAAACTGTTGCACTATAACTCGTAAATATGGCTGCATAAATAATTCTGCTACAGTATCTTTTCTATAAAGTTTTGGAATAACATAATTCTTCAGTGTATGGTAAATATTTCCGGCAAAAATTAAGGTATAAGCTTCTTTCATATCTGGAATAGAAAATAAGTATTTAAAATTTTTTCCAAATTCTAGAAAATTTGAGCTTATCTGGTTGTTTTCGTATTCGATATTCATAATTTGAAATACAAACAACATTTGTATTGTAACAAAAAAGAAATAATGAATACAGAAAAAAAATACGGAATAAATACCCGCCAATTGCCCTTTTTCTTGTTTCTTCTTTTCTTCTTCTTCTGAGAATAAAACAACTAAAATCATCTTTACAATGTGGATTAATCCAATGATGATGGTTTCAAAAATATAAGCATAAATGACGCTTTGTGCACTCCAATTGAAAAACAACACGCCAAAAAGCATTACTATGGATGTTATCCATATTCCTAAATTCATTGGATTGGGCTTTAGTATTCTAAGTAATGTTAGCATTTATAGTTTTTGTTTGAACTATAATAATACAAAATAATATAAGAAATACGAGTAAAAGTATTTTCTTAAACTTTCAGTAATAATTGAAAGTATTGTATAACAATAACTCAAACAATTCATAAACGTTCTTCTACTTAAGCATAACACTGAACTAACTTCCATTATAAATAAAAGTTTCAATTTTGTTTGAAAGTTTTGAATTCATTAATTATTAAAAATCATACTAAAAATTCAACAAAATGAAAAGAACAGTATTCGTAGCATTGGCTTTATGTTTAGGCTTCACTTCTTTTGCCGCAAATGATAATGCCAGCGTATCTGCTACAACCAACTCAGAAAATCAAAAAGAAGTAAGCGCAATTAGCGAAAATGCAGATGTAGAAGCATCTTCGTTCGGAGAAGACGAATATGTTACGGTAAGACGTTTCTCTGCTATCACGGAAATTGGAACATCTGTTAACGCCGGGAAACCGTATTTCAACATCTATCAAGTAGTTGGTATGCGCGTAAATCCTTATTTCTTTATCGGACAAGGTGCAGGTATCCAAGTACACAACAAAAAAGATTATCAAATCCAAGCATTAGTAGATATGCGTGCGTATGTGTTAGACAAAAAAGTAACACCAATGTTTGGCTTACAAATGGGTATCAACAGAAGCACACAATTGTCAAGTCCGGAATCAAAAAATTTGAACGACATTCAATTTGCTTTAAATGCAGGAAGTGGTATTTTAATTAAAGCTAGAGAAAACGCTTCGTTTACTATCAACGGCGGTTATAATCTCATTATGGATAAAGACAACAAACAACATGGAGGTTTTGTAAAAATAGGCTACGTGTTCTAAATCCTACACCAACCAAATCAATTTAAAAGCGATGACCAATTACGAGTACATCGCTTTTTTTATTCCCAAACTATTGTATCCTGATGTTTATACCAATCAAAATAATTAGGTTCTTTTTCTTTTTCTAAGATATTTCGTTTCACTTTTAATGTTGGTGTCAAGAAATTATTGTCCACTGTCCATTCATCTTGCATAACAACCATTTTCTTCATGCGTTCGTGTTTATCTAAAGTTGTATTCACCTCTTTCATAGTTTCCAATAGACTTTGATTAATAGCTTCTTTTTCTTTCGCTTTCGCCTCTTCTGACAACACTACCATTGCCATGGTTTGTGGTAAATTAGAACCCACTACACACACTTGCTCAATAAAATTATTTTTGGACAATGCCAATTCTATTGGTGCCGGAGCCACATATTTTCCTTTATCTGTTTTAAAAATATCTTTTACTCGTCCGGTAATTTTTAGATAACCGTCTTTATCAATCTCTCCTTTATCTCCAGTGCGCAAATAGCCATCTTCTGTAATGGTTTCTTTTGTTTTTTCAGGCTCACGGTAATATTCTTTCATTGTAGCGTCACTCTTCACTAATATTTCTCCTTCTTCCGTAATCTTGACATCACAATTCGGCATCGCTGTTCCAACGTATCCCAATTTCTTTTTCCCAACTCTTGTTAAATGTGAATAAGCACAATTTTCTGTCATGGCATAGGCTTCACAAATATCAAAACCAATGGTATCAAACCAAGCCATTGCAGACACAGAAAGTGGCGAAGCTCCGGTAAGTAAATAACGCGCATGCTCTAAGCCTAATCCTGATTTTATTTTCTTTTTGATGAGCGAATTCACGACAGGAATTTTCAATAAAACATTTAATTTCTTCTGAGGTAATTTTTCTAAAATGCCCATTTGGAATTTTGTCCAAATACGCGGAACAGCCAAGAAAATCGTTGGTTGAGATTCCTTCAAATTCGATGCAAATAAGTCGATAGATTCGGCAAAGGAGATGGAACCTCCGGAATATAATCCACCCATAACGACTAACATTCTCTCTGCAATATGCGACAGTGGCAAATAAGAGAAAAAGCGTTCTTTGTCAGTCATGTCGTCTATTTGTGTAAGTGCCCAACTTACTGCATACGAGAATGTATAAAACGTATGCACTACACCCTTTGGTAAGCCTGTTGTGCCTGATGTATAAATTATGGTCGAGATATCACTTCTTTTAGGAATATAATCTTCTGTATAAGGTTGGTTGTTAGCTACTATATCATCCCAATTTTCATAACCTTCTTCTGTCCAAAAAGGAAACGAAATACCTTTTACGTTTTCGGGAAGTCCGGAACGTTGACTTTTCCAATCATCTAATTTGCCAATAAATGCAACCTTTGCATCGCAATGTTCAATACAATAACGAATAGTATCTGCAGATATTGTTGGATACAAAGGCACAGAAATATGCCCGGACATCATAATGGCTAAATCAGCCATTATCCAATGAGCACAATTTTTAGAAATAATGGCGATTTTACTTTGTGGCGGAAGATTTAAAGAATGAATATAACTCACCATCCTGCGTACTTGATCGTCGGTTTTCTTCCAAGAATAATGAATCCATTCGCCTTTATATGGTTGGCGCAAAAAAGTATGGTCTGGTTTTTGTTTATTCCAATAATAAAACTTCTCTAAAGGTGTTTGTATTTGCATAATTTTATAGTCAATTTAGGTGTGATTAAAGATGTTCTAATTTATAAATATTTTTCTGAATTTATACCACCAAATGGGTATTCATCTTTTTAAATAATACAATTAATTTCAAAGAAAAAAATTAGACATGAAAAAACAAATTTTATTTTTATTATCCATCCTATTTTTAAGCATAACTTCTATTGCGTATGCACAAGGAACAGAAGGCGAAGCCGTACAAAAAGCAAAAGATGCTGAAAATAATAAAGATTATGAAACTGCATTAAAATGGTATAAAACAGCAAAAGATATAAACCCTAAAAATGCGCTTCGGTATTATGATTTGGCTTGGTGTTATAACGAATTAAAAAAATTCTCGAACGCTGTGGATGTAGCAAAAAAAGGACTTGATTTAGATGACGAAACATATAATGATAAATTGTATGGCGAATATATTTTTGGCGCTGTCTCTAGTGATGATGATGTAGTAGTAGAAGTGTTATATAAAAGATTATTAAAAGAAGGTAACTATAAACAAATCTCAAAAATAGGTGATAAATATTTCTATAATAAGAATTATGAGAAAGCAGAAAAATACTATATTACTTGTAAAGAAAACAACTTCACCAATAATGACATTTATTATCATCTTGGTTATATAAATAATGAATTTGAAGAATATGACAAGGCAATAGATAATTTAAAAAAGGCAATAAACTTAAATACTGAAGATGCAGGCTCATATAATGAATTGGCTTATGCTTACAAAAAAATGGATCAAGTTTCCAATGCCTTAGATAACTATATAAAAGCATATAATCTGGATAATAGATCCGCATTGTATGCAAATAACATTGGAGATATTTATTTTTCTGATGCAACCTACAAAGACCTCGATAAGGCTTTAGATTATTACTTAAAAGCGTTAAAAAATGATTCAAAAGATCTTGTTTCGAATTATAGAGTTGGCTGGATTTATTCGGATAAAGCAGAATACTATAGCGCAGAAAAATATTTGAATAAAGCTTTAGAGGTTTCTCCAGGTTACGCTGATGCTGTTATAGAATTAGGTTATGTTTATCTAGAACAAAATAAATTAACCGATGCAGAAAAAAATCTAAAATTGGGCTTAGAAAAAATTCCTGATGATGAGCTTGCAAATTATTATTTAGGATTGGTTTACTCCAAACAAAATAAGAAAAGTAAAGTTGAGGAGCAATTAAATCGCCTTAATAAGTTGAATTCAAGTTATTACGACACACTAAAAAAAGAAATTGATAATTAAACTAAAAAAGTCCCGATAGTTCGGGACTTTTTTATCTAACACTTCAAATTAAGCAACAGTTATTGTCTTTGCTTTCTTTTCTTCTTCTATTTTTACTTTTTTCGGAATGTCAATCGTTAAAATTCCATTTTCGTATTTTGCAGCAATATTTTCTGCATCTACGCTTTCTTCGTCAACTGTAAAACTTCTTTTAAACGAAGCAGAAGAAAATTCTTTTCTGGTAAATTTCTCTTTTTCGTTTTCTTCACTCTTTTCAGATTTTACTTCGCCGGCAATGCTTAAAACGCCATCGTTTACTTCAATGCTAAAATCTTCTTTCTTAAATCCCGGTGCAGCAACTTCTAATGTAAATTGCTTGTCGTCTTCTTTTACATTTACGGCAACCGAAGTTTTTACAAAGTTGCTTGGAAATAAATCAAAATCTCTGCTGAAAAAATCATCAAAGAAAAATCTTGGTTTGGCAGGAACGCCACATTGTGCTTTTACTAAAGTTCTCATATTGTTTTAATTTTAATTGTTTTAAAATATTTGACAAACTTTAGGCAAATGCTATTCCAACAACAAAAACAAGCAATTATTTCAATTTTACATATTGTTTTATGTCAAATCTTCCGAATAATATATTTTAATTAAGACAAAATGGCATTATTTACTTAGTTTTTCATTATTTTTATGTCTTTCGCTATCTCTTTTAGTTTTTTTCAGGAGATTTCTTTCCAATGCTTTCGTCAAATCAATGTCTGTTTGGTTGGCAATGCAAATCAACACAAACAACACATCGGCTAATTCATCATCCAACAACTTATCCTTATCCGATTCTTTAAACGATTGTTCTCCATATTTTCTGGCAATAATTCGAGCTACTTCGCCCACCTCTTCCGTTAAAATTACCATATTCGTCAGCTCATTAAAATAGCGAACACCATTTGTTTTTATCCAATTATCTACTGTTTGTTGTGCTTCTTGTATTGTCATATTGTTAGTTTGAACTAAAAATAGTAAGTTAATTTGTACTTTTGTAGATAATGAAAACAATATTAGTTACCGGAGCAACTGCAGGCTTTGGAGAAGCCACTGCAAGATTGTTTGCGCAAAACGACTGGAACATTATCATAACCGGAAGAAGAAAAGAACGCTTAGAAAAATTAGAATCCGAACTAAAATCAACCTACAATGTCGATGTATTGAGTTTGTGTTTTGATGTTAGAAATTTAGAAGAAGTAAAACAAGCTATAGCTTCTTTAAGCGGAAATTGGAAAAATATAGATGTATTAGTGAATAACGCAGGATTGGCTGCCGGGCGCGGACCAATTCAAGAAGGTGTTTATGATGATTGGGAACGCATGATAGACACCAACATCAAAGGTTTAATTTATATGATTCGTGAAGTAACACCATTGATGATGGAAAGAAATCAAGGACATATTATTAATGTTGCCTCTTTAGCCGGCTGGGAAGCTTATGGTGGTGGCAATATTTATTGTGGTACGAAACACGCCGTGCGCGCCATTTCTCGCAGTGCGCGCGTAGATTTATTGCCTCACCACATTAAGGTTTCGGTGATTAGTCCGGGCGCAGCAGAAACCGAATTCTCTTTAGTGCGCTATAACGGCGATGCAGAGAGAGCAAAAGCAGTGTATGAAGGTTTTCAACCATTAAATGCTGAAGATATTGCCAACAGCATTTATTTTATGGCAACACAACCGGCACACGTCAACATCGAAGAGATTTTTATTTTACCAACCGCTCAAGCAACGGCCACAACGGTATTTAAAGATTAAACTTAAACGCAAAAAAAACGTTATTCTATTAACTTAATTCAAGATAAAAATGGAAAATACAACGACCAAAATTCCGGTGATGATTTATACAGAAAGCACACCAAATCCAAATACATTAAAATTTATTACCAATAAAGGAATTTTAGTAAACGACACCGCTGAGTTTCTAAATAAAGAGGAAGCCAAGGAAGCACCTTTAGCTGAAGCCTTGTTTGATTTTAATGGAGTAACAAATGTTTTTATCAGCAATAACTATATTTCTGTTTCAAAATCTGATGAATTTTTATGGACAGAAATCATGATTCCGATTAAAGATTTTATCAAACATTATATTGAAGCCGGAAAAACTATCATCACCGATAAATATGTAAAACCAACTCGAAATGCCACTAACAATATCGGCGACGATGATACAGATGTAGAAATCCGAATTAAAAAAGTGTTGGATAAATATGTAAAACCAGCCGTAGAAATGGACGGCGGCAATATTTCTTTCGTTCGATTTGAAGAAGGAAAATTGACACTTCAACTTCAAGGTTCTTGTAGTGGTTGTCCTTCGTCTATGGTTACACTAAAACAAGGTATCGAAAATATTATGAAACGTTTTGTGCCTGATGTAACCGAAGTGGTAGCAGAAAATTAA
>JAGQYE010000095.1 GCA_020436225.1 Bacteroidota bacterium
CTTGTACTTTTTTATTTACATCTGTAATTCTTAATTCGCCGCAGGTGTGACTTCTGTACATTTTATTTAGTGTTTAGTGATTAGTAACTAGTGAATGTCATTCTCACGTAAGTTGGAATCTCATTTATTTTTTTAGATTCCCTTTTTCAAAGGAATGACATTACAAAAGTAAGAAGATAAATATTAAATGGAAGTTAATGTTGAGGAGAAGAATGATAAGTAAGCATCAACGTTTCTTCAAAAGAAAGAAACCATTTAACCTTCCGAGAATGTCTCCATTATCGTTAATATCTAAGAATGCCATATAATTGTTGTTGGGTTCACCGTACAGTTTATATGTATTATCCGGTTCAAGTATCAAGCCAAATCCGACGTTATACTGAACAAATGGATACCTGTTGCATATTTTTTCGGATGCGGCATAAACGCCTGCAATTTGTCCCAGATTATTAGTGGCATAAAGATGGAAATCTTTACTGAAATCAAGCGTCTGAATACTTTTATTAAAATATATTTTAATATAATGGTCAATATTATCAGAATAATTACCATAAGCTGCCAGTACAAAATCTTTATTGATGTCAATAAGATTTATATAATCATGTTGGAAAGGAATTGAAAATGTATCAATAGTAGAATTATGGTAAAAATATATTTTTTCTATGCCTGGATATTTTACTTTGCCGACTACAATATTATTATCATTGATTAGTTCGGCAGAGCAATAATCTGAGCTTGGAATGGAAATGATGGTTTTTTGATTTCCTGCAACGAAAAAACCTCCTCTTTTATTATAGTCGAATGGGAAAAATTGCCCGGCAAATGCACCTAAATTGTTTATACTTCTTGTATTGTATGAGGTGTCAGTAGGAATTACACTATACATATTATTATTAACCAGGTTGAAACTGCCATCATACAATTCAATATTGGAATAATATCCGGCATCATGGATTACTGCAACTTGCCTGTTGTTATTTAACCGGAATGTTAGTGATGGGTCAAAGTACGTTTTTGAAATATCATAGTGAATGGAATCATAATAATAAGAAACACCGCAACTCAAAGGTGTCGTTATATGTGAGGTGTAATTATTTCTCTTAGTTAGTTCCGCATACCAGCCAGTAGGAGTATTTTGATAAATAACAACACTGTCTTTAGAATAGTGTACTATTTTATAGTACGACATGCATTTATCAGCAGAACCCAGATAAGACCAACAAAAAGAAGTGTCGGTGGATGTCCATTCAATAGAAGTTCTTGAAATACTAGAAGCGTATGGTGGATAATGAATAATTTCTCCTGTACCATCAGCGTTTAATATCACTTCTCCATACCATTGATAATTAAACATAGAATACCAATGTCCTGCCAATGATTTTGTGCCCGGAGAAGTTTTATCTTTTTTGCATCCAAAAATAAAGAAAGATAAGAAAAGAAAGGTAAGTAATGAGTTGAACTTCATTGGAGCTTATTTATACTTATTAACTATAGCATCGTAATTTTCAGAAAAATCTTTATAGACAGCCGTAATTCCTTCGCGTAAATTAATCGTGTGTTTCCAGCCTAAGCTATGCAATTTGCTTACGTCGGTTAATTTACGTGGCGTGCCATCAGGCTTTGTCGTGTCGTGTACAATGTTACCTTCGTAACCAACAATATCTTTAATTAATAAAGCTAAATCTTTAATGGTAATTTCAACGCCACTGCCACAGTTTACAAACTCTTCGCCGTCGTAGTTTTGCATTAAATAAAATAAAGCACTTGCCAAATCATCGGCGTGTAAAAATTCTCTAAATGGTGAACCTGAGCCCCACATTACTACTTCAGGAACATTATTAATTTTCGCTTCATGAAATTTACGAATTAATGCAGGTAATACATGCGAATTGTTGAGGTTGTAATTATCGTTTGGTCCGTATAAATTGGTCGGCATGGCTGAAATAAAATTGCAACCATATTGTCGTTTGTAGCTTTCACAAAGTTTGATGCCGGCAATTTTTGCTATAGCATAAGGCTCGTTGGTTTCTTCTAAATAACCACTCAATAAATAGGATTCTTTTAATGGTTGTGGTGCCATTTTAGGATAAATACACGTACTGCCGAGAAACAATAATTTTTTTACTTGATGTTGGAATGCGGCGTGAATGGTGTTACATTCTATCATCAAATTTTCATATAAAAAATCAGCTCTATACACGTTATTAGCATGAATTCCGCCTACTTTTGCCGCTGCTACAAAAACATAATCAGGTTTATTGGCTTCAAACCAAGCGTTTGTGTCTGCTTGCGAAATCAGGTTTAATTCCTTAGAAGATGCAGTTAAAATATTAGTAAAGCCTTCGGCTTTTAGTTTGCGAACAATAGCGGAACCCACCATGCCGTTGTGTCCTGCTACATATATTTTAGAATCTTTTTGCATAAAGAAATGATAAAGTATAAGTGATGAGTAAAAAATCTTACTACTTATTACTTACTACTAATTTATTCGTGATAATTGAAAATTTTGTGTCCGCCTTCCAATAAATATTTATCGCGCTCAAATAATTTGATATCTGATTCCATCATATCTTTCACTAAAGAAGCTAAATCGTGTTTTGGCACCCAACCTAATTTTGTTTTAGATTTTGTTGGATCGCCAATTAATAAATCAACTTCCGTCGGTCTGAAATACTGTGGATCTACTGCTACTACTTCTGTTCCGACTTCTACTTGATAAGCGGGATTATTACAAGCAACAATATATCCTTTTTCATCTACGCCACTTCCTTTAAATTCTATTTCGATGCCCACTTCTTTAAATGCCATTCTTACAAACTCACGCACTTCAGTAGTTTTTCCTGTAGCGATAACATAATCTTCAGGTTCCGGTTGTTGCAAGATAAGATACATCGCTTCAACGTAATCTTTAGCGTGTCCCCAATCTCGTTTAGCATTTAAATTTCCTAAATACAATTTATCTTGTAAGCCTAATGCTATTTTAGAAACAGCACGTGTAATTTTTCTGGTAACAAATGTTTCACCACGTAATGGAGATTCGTGGTTGAATAGAATACCATTACAAGCATAAATGCCATACGCTTCGCGGTAGTTTACCGTAATCCAATAACCGTACATTTTTGCTACTGCATAAGGCGAACGCGGATAGAATGGTGTTTTTTCTGATTGTGGAATTTCTTGTACTTTTCCATATAATTCAGAAGTGGATGCTTGGTATAATTTAGTTTTATTTTCTAATTTTAAAATGCGAATAGCTTCTAATAAACGAAGTGAACCAACTGCATCAACATTTGCTGTATATTCCGGTGTATCAAAAGAAACTTTTACGTGGCTCATTGCACCTAAATTGTAAATTTCGTCTGGTTGCACTTGTTGAATAATGCGAATGAGATTAGTAGAGTCCGACAAATCGCCGTAATGCATAATAAAATTGCGATTATTCACATGTGGATCTTGATATAAATGGTCGATTCTATCTGTATTGAATAAAGAACTTCGTCTTTTAATACCATGCACTTCATAACCTTTGCTTAGTAATAGCTCTGCTAAATATGCACCATCTTGACCTGTAATACCTGTAATAATTGCTTTTTTCATTTTTATTAAAATCTAATTATAAAACAGACAAAATTACGGTTTTTTTTTGTTTTTTTGACTTCGTGAAATTAAAGATAGCCATTTTTTTATCAGGTGGTGGAAGTAATGCAAAAGCAATTTGTACCTATTTCCAACATCATTCAAAAATTGAAGTTGCCTTATTGCTCAGCAATAAAGTAAATTCAGGTGCAAAAGACATTGGAAATGCTTTTGGAATACCATATTATACCTTTACAAGAGATGAGTTTTATGCTACTGATAATATCATTACCAAATTAGCACATTATCAAATTGACACGTTGATTTTAGCTGGTTTTTTATGGTTGATTCCTGAAAATTTATTAGATGCATTCCCCGATAAAATAATAAATATTCATCCGGCATTATTGCCAAAATATGGTGGAAAAGGAATGCATGGCATGCATGTGCACGAAGCCGTTTGGAAAAACAAAGAAACGGAAAGTGGAATTACTATTCATTTGTGCAATAAAGAATATGATAAAGGAAAAATTCTTTTCCAAGCAAAAACAAATATAAATGCCGATGACACACCAACAGACATTGCGAAGAAAGTGTTGGCGTTAGAACATCGGCATTTTCCTGAAGTAATTGAAAATTACCTTTTATCTATTTAATAAGTACTAAGCTGTAGTATCTTCTGTTGTTGCTTCTGGTGCATTTTTTTGCACGCTGGCAATGCCATTTTCTCTTGCTGCTTCAGTTTCATACAATTCGCTGGTGCCAATCACTTGCCCGTTTCCTGCTTTTAAATTGAAAAATGGTTTTCCTGTTTTTGATTCTTTTCGTTCAAATCTTTTTTCGTCCGCTGCATTCTTTTTTACGCTGTTAATGCCATTAATGCAAGATGCTTTTGTTTTATACGCTTCACTTTTTAAAATGTTTTGGCCATTTCCTGCTACCAAATTAAAATAAAACTGTCCGTCTTTTTGCGCTTTAATTACAAACTTTCCCATAAAGAATAATTTTTTAGTTAATTAATAATTGAAATAAAGATAAAAGAAACTTTTGATTTGATATAAAAAAGAAAAAATTTAATTCGAATCTTAAAGTTGTTTAACTATTTTTCTAAGCAGCATAAATTTAAGCATAGATTAACTAAAATCTCCATGGTTTACATCTTTTACACTTCCAAAACCGATGACATCTTCTGCTGTATCTTCATCGTGTAATTCAGATGCGCGCTTGATCGTTTTATTTCCATATTTTCCTTTTATATCGTAAACTGTTTTTCTCAATTTATCTTTTTTGATGTGTGAGTTATCAAATAAATTTAATTGCAAATTCTCTTCATCTAAAAATTGTTGTACGACCACACCAATTTGAATTATGGATGAATTAAAAAGTGGTGTTGTTAGTTTATTTTTTAGTTCAAAGGACTTCAATCTATCTATTAGAATATGATAGATTTCAATTCCATCTTGTATGGGTTGATTGGTATGGAAACTATCGTTATAAGTCCATTCTTTTTCTTCGTATCGAATAATAAATTGTACGTGTTTACAAAAAAGATGTTTTTTCACCATACGTTTTTCTAAAGTCATACATAACATCATCAAGATATCGTATAAATTTTGGATATCTTTACGTTGCTCTTTAGAAATCATGCGCATCGCCGACATATTTTTGTATTCTTCGGTAGCTTGTAAATCTACTTCTTGAAAATGTAAGCGATGATACCAATGTAAACCAACAATACTTTTGCAAGCAGCTTTAAGTTTTTCAGGAGTAGAATGGCGTAAATCATACGGCGTGTAAATGCCGGCTTTATTGAGGCGTTCTTTCATACCTTTTGCAATGCCGGGCAAATCTGTCAATTCTAATTTCTTTAATACAGCGTCAATATTTTCTGGCGTGATAATAGTTAGCCCGTTTGGCTTTTGAATATCTGAAGCTAATTTTGCCAAGAAAGCATTAGGTGCGATGCCAATAGAACATTGCAAATAATCGCCGACTTCTTCGGTAATATCTTTTTTTATTTTTTTGGCAACAGCAACCACATCAGGATAAATATTTTTATATGAAGTTAAATCTACTACTGCTTCATCAATGCTTCTTGGAATAACATCTTCGGAATAACGACGAAGAATTTTCATAATGCGAGCATGAAATGTTCTATACTTATCGGGATTAGTTTCTAAAGGCACTAAATCCGGACAAATTTTCATGGCTTCATTCAATCGTAAACCCAATTTTATGCCTCTTTTTTTTGCTTCAATAGAAGGTGCAATTACGCAGCCATATTTTCCTGTATATACACAAACGGCAATTGGTCGTCCGCGTAGCCAATAGTTGGTTTGTTGCTCACAACTGGCAAAAAAACTGTTCATGTCTATAAACAAGACACGCGCTTCTAATTTTGTTTCTAATGAATTGTGATTCACAATATAGCCGACTTACTTTTTTAAAGTTAACAGATATTTTGAGAAATATTCGGATATTTTATGTCGAGAAATTTCTTAATATTAAACTACAAGAAAATCAATTAATTTTTGAAAAAATAATGTAGAGAATTCATCTTTCTACCTTCCTAAATCTTAATTTTGTTTTATGGATTTCCCCAAAAAAATTGTTATCGGCTCTGATCATGCAGGTTTTGAATACAAAAGTGCTATTCAGCAATATCTTCAAAAAAACAATGTTGAAATAATTGATGTTGGTACATATAGTACTGATAGTTGCGATTATCCGGATTATGCACACAAAGCTGCTCAAGAAATAGAAAATGGTAAAGTACAATTTGGCATTTTGATTTGTGGTTCTGCAAACGGCGTGGCAATAACAGCCAATAAACATCAACTAATTCGAGCTGCCTTATGTTGGCAAAATGAAATTGCAAGTTTAGCACGTCAACATAACGATGCCAATATAATTTGTTTACCTGCTCGTTTTGTAACTATTGATGAAGCCATTGAGATGGTGCATACTTTCTTTACCACTGATTTTGAAGGAGGAAGACATCAACGTAGGGTAGATAAAATCTAATTTCTTTTATCTTCAATATTTTTTAATAACTCTACTATTGGAGATTTAATAGTGCTAAAAAAATAAAATAGTATATTTAGGGCAATTGCATACAAGCGAATAAACCTATTTAGTGGTATGCATGTTATTACAGATATTGCCTATGATTGATTTTTTCCAGCATTTGACACATGAATTTGAGCTTCCACTAAAGAATCCGGTTTTAGTATTCTCGCTGATTCTATTTATTATTTTATTATCGCCAATCTTATTAAGAAGATTAAATATTCCTGGCATTATTGGGTTGATTATTTCAGGTGTTGTTGTTGGGCCACATGGCTTCAACATCCTCGAAAAAAATTCTGCCATAGATTTATTTTCTACGATTGGTTTGTTATACATTATGTTTATTGCCGGATTAGAATTGGACTTAAACGAGTTTAAATCGAATAAAAATAAAAGTGTAGTATTTGGTTTTTTTACGTTTATAATTCCATTATCTATAGGCTTTCCAACATGTTATTATCTTTTAGGATATGATTTGAATGCGAGTTTATTAACAGCAAGTATGTTTGCCACTCATACATTAGTAGCTTATCCGATAGTTAGCAAATTTGGCATATCGAAACGACAAGAAGTGGCCATAACAGTTGGTGGAACTATACTGACAGATACAGCAGTATTATTGATTTTGGCAATCGTTTTAGGAAATAGTCAAGGAAATCTGACACACGAATTTTGGATTCGATTAGGCATCTCACTTACTATCTTTTTGGGCATTATGTTTTTTGTAATTCCGCGAATTGCAAAATGGTTTTTTAGCAAGTTAGAAAGTGAAAAACACTCACACTATATTTTCGTTTTGTCGGTTGTATTTTTTGCCGCATTTCTTGCTGAAGTCGCCGGCGTAGAACCGATAATCGGTGCATTCGTTGCCGGTTTGGCATTAAACAAATTGATACCACATTCATCCGCTTTAATGAATAGAATTGAATTCTTAGGCAACTCTTTATTTATTCCTTTTTTCTTGATAAGTGTTGGTATGTTGGTAGATGTGCATGTATTGCTAAACGGACCAATGGCACTAATTGTAGCAGTAACGTTGTCCACTGTGGCAATTTGTGGAAAGTGGTTAGCCGCATTTTTTACGCAAAAGATATTTAAGTTTTCCGGCGCACAACGTCAAATAATTTTTGGGTTAAGTGGTGCACACGCAGCCGCAACACTTGCTGTTATCTTAGTAGGATTTAATGCTCAAATTTTAGATGAAAATATTCTTAATGGAACAATTATTCTCATTTTAATTACTTGTATTGTTGCATCGTTTGCAACAGAGAAAGCAGCTAAGCAAATTAAATTGGAATCAGATGAAGATAGTTCGGAATTGATAAAAACAATTTCTTCGAATGATGAACTTATTTTGTTGCCTATTGCCAATGTAGAAAGTATTGAAAAACTTTTGGAATTTTCTGTATATATAAAAGATAAAAAATCCGCCAATCCGGTGTCGATTCTTTCTGTAGTTTCCAATAATGCTGAAGCAGAAATTAATATCCTTAAAGCCAGAAATAAATTGGAAGAATTTGTGAAACAAGCTTCTGCATCGGAAACTGATATAAATGTTATTACGACGATTGATCATAATATAGCAAGTGGCATCACGCGTATTTCCAGAGAAATTATGGCAAACGTAATTGTAATGGGTTGGCCAAGAAAAACAAGCATCGTTCAAAAAATTATTGGCGATAAAATGGTAGATATTTTAAACAACTTTGATAAAAATACATTCATCTGCCACTTTGAAAAACCAATGATAACGCATAAACGCATTGTAATTACAGCGCCTCCTTTTTCTGAGTATGAATTTGGTTTTAAGCATTGGCTTTTAAAAATTGCAAAATTAGCTCAAGAGCTTAGTATTCCTATTCATATCTATTGCAATTCGTTAACTGAAAAAGCTATTAATAAAGTCTATAAAAATGAAAAATTATCATCAGCTTTTTCCATTACACATTTTAATGATTGGGATGATTTCCTAATTCTTTCTCGATATATAAAAGAAGATGACTTATTCGTGTTGATTTCAGCAAGAAAAGGTGCTGCATCGTATATGACCTTACTCGATAATTTGCCTTTAAAAATGGAAAAGCATTTTGCCGGGAATAGCAGACTTATTGTATTTCCTCAACAATACGAACAAGATTTCAGAATTGAACGTTTTGATGACATCAATGCCGAACCTTTAAATAAAGGAATCGAAACTATTCAAAAAATTGGAAAAGGCATTGGGAATATCTTTAAAAAGGAAGAACATAAATGACCGATTAGTCCATATTCTTAATGCTATAATCTTTTATTTTCACTTATTGATACAATTTTTGTAACCTTTTATAGTATCTGATACTCTATTATATTGTAACAATAGTACAAGCAAAGTTCTATTACGAATAGGTTTTTATTTTAAACGACAAAAATTTCTAAATTAGTAATATGATAGCAACTCAATACGAAAAATTCACAGAACGAGAAATTATCGATAAAGTTCTAAATGGAGAAAAAGCATTATACGAAATCATTATTCGTCGATTTAATCCTTATTTATATAAAATAGGACGATCGTATAATTATAATCATGATGATACGCAAGACTTAATGCAAGAAACATACATTGACGTCTATAAAAATTTAGCAAGCTTTGAAGGTCGTTCGCAATTTAAAACTTGGATTGTTAGGATAATGATTAACAATTGCTATAAGAAAAAAGAAAAATTAAGCGTAAAAAATGAAGTTATGCAAGCAGTAAATGAATATTCAACGCCTATGTTTTCAAACAGTAATTTGGGAACAGAGAAAGTGATTCATAATCGCGAATTAGGCAATGTTATTGAGAAAGCTCTATCTAAAATTCCCGTAGATTATAGAATGGTCTTTTCACTTCGTGAGATAAATGGAATGAATGTAGCCGAAACAGCCGAATTGTTGGAAATAAGCGAAACTAATGTCAAAGTGCGCCTTAATAGAGCTAAGACAATGCTACAAGAAGAAATTAAAAAGTCGTATGTAGCTGCCGAATTATTTGAGTTTAATTTAATCTATTGTAATGCCATTGTAGATAGAGTTATGGCTGAAATTTTTAAATTATAAAAAATGCACATTTTACCCAATGCAGATTCGATAGAACCAAATATCGAAACGTCATATAACGATATTGTTTTTACAGAAAGCACAGAAGAAAAGAAAGAAAAAATCGAATATCATTTCTCGCAAATAATGGAAACTTTAGGCTTAGATCTCGATGATGATAGTTTAAGAGATACACCTAAACGCGTTGCAAAAATGTATGTCGAAGAAATTTTCAGTGGACTAAATCCTGAAAATAAACCCAGCATTAGTTTGTTCGAAAATAAATATGGCTATAAACGAATGCTGGTTGAGAAAGATATTACAGTATATTCCAATTGCGAGCATCATTTTGTACCAATTATTGGAAAAGCACATGTTGCTTATTTTCCGGACAAGCACGTCATTGGTTTATCAAAAATAAATCGTGTAGTGCAGTTTTATGCGAAACGTCCGCAAGTGCAAGAGCGCTTAACTATGCAAATTGCAGAAGCTTTAAAAGAAATATTTCAACATAATGACGTTGCTGTTGTTATAGAAGCAGACCACTTATGTGTAGCATCTCGAGGAATTAAAGATTGTAACAGTAAAACGGTTACGGAATTTTACGGCGGAAAATTTCAAAATGAAACGATTCGTCAAGAGTTTTTATCTCATATATACAACAAATAAGAAGTTATAAATTTATCATGGAAAGTGTAATTAAAATCAAATCTATTGAACATCTTACACATGATGTTCTGCGTATTGTAACAGAAAAACCACAAGATATTACATATTTGCCCGGGCAAGCTGCTGATATTTCTATCAATAAACCAGGTTGGGAAAAAGAATTACGAGCATTTACATTTACATCTTTACCTTCGGATGATTTTTTTGAATTCACGATTAAGACTTATCCAACTCATAAAGGTGTAACCAACGAATTACTATCTTTAAAACCGAATGACTCTCTTTTAATTCACGGAGTTTTCGGCGATATTGCTTATAAAGGAGCAGGCATTTTTATTGCAGGTGGAGCAGGTATTACACCGTTTATTGCCATCTTAAAGCAATTAGAGAAAGAAAATAATGTTGGAAACAATAAATTGTTGTTTGCCAATAAAACGAAAGCAGACATTATCCAAGAAGAAAAATTCAATACATTATTAGGCAATAATTTTATCAATATTTTGTCAGATGAAAAAAATGATGCGTATGAGCATGGTTTTATTTCTGCAGAGTTGATACAAAAACACAGCGACGAACAATTGAAATATTATTATCTCTGCGGGCCAGAGCCGATGATGCAAGCAGTAGAAAAACACTTAGCTGCATTAGGCGTTCCGGAAAGTTCTATTGTTAAAGAAGCTTTCTAATCTTTATTTTTATTTGTTTATAGTTTTATTCAATAAAAAAAGTTCGCCTCTAAAGGCGAACTTCGATTTTACTAACCAAATAAAATCCAAAGAATAATTAACTAACTATTTATTTTGTAGTTTTTTTAGCTGCAGCTTTCTTAGCAGGAGCCTTAGCCGTTTTTGAAGCTGCTTTTTTAGCCGGTGCTTTCTTGGCTGGAGTTGCAGCTTTCTTAGCAGGAGCTTTCTTGGCTTCTACTTCTTTTTTAGCTTTTGCAACTGTAGCTTTTACTTCCTTGCTTACTTTTTCAACTTGTGTATCTACTTGTTTTTTTACTTTTTTGAAATTTTCTTCTGCTTTGTTAGATACTTTTGTGATATTTTTTTGTAAATCTTTAGATGCTTTTTTTACATCTTCTTCAATTTCATCTGTAAATGCTTCTGCTTTTTTAGAGAAAGATGAAGCTGCTTTTTTAGCACGTTTCTCGCCAACATTCACTTGTTGATTGATGAATTGAAATACTTTTTCTAATCTTATTTTTGTATCATCAACTAAATTTTCAGCTTCAGCCAATACATTAGCACGAACTTTGTCAATATCTACGATTTGAGTAATTCTGCCTTTGATTTTTTCGCCATATTCTTGTAAGTTTTCTTTTTGTCCATCTACTTGAACTTTTACATCAGCTTTCAAGTTTAAGATGTTACTTCTTACTTCTTCTACTTTGGCATTCAAATCTTTTACTAAGACATCAAATGCTTCTTGGAATTTTTTAGTTGAATCCATTTTTGTTTATTTTGATACCACAAAATTAATTACAAGCTATTAATGAAGCGTTAGTATCATATTAAGGATATCTGAATTATATTCTATTGATTTTAAATTAGTTCGTGTTTAATGCAAAATTGAGGTTAAATTCTTTTCATGTTTTACATCAAAAATTTTAGAATGCAATAATTCTGTATCGTTCGTTGTATTTCGCAAGTATTCTCCTATTCAAATATCTAATCTCTTAAACGCAAATTTCTCTTTTCTCCAATTATTAACGTACCTTTGCAAAAAATATATTAAATGTTATTAGTAAACAAAGACATGGTGGTAAGTGTCCACTACGAACTAAAAATCGATAAAGAAGGCGAATTAGTTACAGCAGATAAATCTTCTCCGGAGCAACCTTTAGTTTATATTCATGGTGCCGGAATGTTGTTGCCTGAATTCGAAAAAAACTTAATGGGAAAAACAGTAGGCGATACAGTTGCTTTTAAAATTTCTGCTGAAAACGGATATGGCGTTCGCAATGAACAAGACATCGTTAGTATTGGCATTGAAAATTTTAAAGATAAAGATGGAAACATCGACAATACAATGGTGAAAGTGGGCAATATTTTACCTATGATGGACGATCAAGGTCGCCAATTTCAAGGTATTGTTTGCGATATTACGCCGGACGCTGTAATTATGGACTTTAATCATCCGATGGCAGGCAAAGAGTTAAACTTCACCGTTACTGTTGTTGACGTGCGTGCAGCAACTAAAGAAGAATTGGAACATGGTCATGTACACGGACCTGGTGGACATCATCATTAATCAAAATAAATAATCAGAAAAAATCCCGATTAATTTTTAATCGGGATTTGTTTTTTTAAGCGCTTCAAACATAGCGTTGGCTTTCAACAAACATTCTTCATATTCTTTCTCTGCATCGCTGTCAATCGTTATCGCGCTGCCGGCTTGCATTGAAACCATTTTTCGTTTTCGATTATATAAAATACTTCGTATCACAACATTAAAATCGAAATTGCCTTTTGGCGTAATGTAACCTACAGCGCCGGAATATAAACCGCGTTTACTTATTTCCAATTTGTCGATGAGTTGCATCGCAGAAATTTTTGGTGCGCCGGTCATCGAACCCATCGGAAATAAATTTTTTATTATTTCTGTGAATGTAGTTTCCGATGCAATTTCGCAAGTAATGGTAGATATCATTTGATGCACTTGCTTAAACGAATAAATGCCAAATAATTCTTCTACTTTAACAGAATTATGCTTGGCAATTCTCGACATATCATTTCTTACTAAATCCACTATCATCACATTTTCGCCTCGTTCTTTTTCACTTGCTAAAAGTTCTGCTTTTAATGCTTCATCTTTTGTTTTATCAAGATGACGCTTACGTGTGCCTTTTATTGGTTGAGCAATTATAGTGTTATGTTGTCGTTTTAAAAATCGTTCCGGCGATGCGCACAATAAATATTGATGTTTATTTTTTAAGAAAGCCGTAAACGGTGCTTTTGAACGTTCATTGAAATTTTGAAAAACAGCTAATGGATTTATCTCTATATTTTCGACAAAAAATTCCTGGCAAAAATTCATCTCATAAATGTCGCCACGTTGTATGTGTGTTTTTATTTTTTCTATTGTTTGAAGATAAGTTTCTTTTGTAATGCTTTGTTGAATGTCTAATTTCTGATTTCTGATTTCCCGTTTCTGATTTGAGGTTTGATGTTGATTGATTAAACTTTTAAAAGCATCAAAATCATTTTCATTAACTACGCCAATTTCAATATTGTTGTTTTCTATTTTTACAATGTACTTCGGCACAAAAAAATAAAGCAAATCATTCTTGATTTTATCTTCTTTTTCGATGAGTGGCAACGTTTCTATTTCATCTTTTAAATCATAACTCAAAAAACCGAAAATCCAATCATTATGTTGGTTTCTAAATTGCTCTAAAGTATCTAAACAATCTTTATTTACAGAAATGACATCAACAGCATCAATGGCAAACAAAGAACCAAATGCAGAATGCGGATAGTTAGGATAATTATTCGAACCTAAATAACAAAAATGCTCAACTGTTTCAGATAGATGTAATATTTTAGAAACAAAATCAGCTAAATCAATTTCAGGAAAAGGATAAAATTTTCTCATTTTATTTTTATTTTATCCTTGCATAATTTTATGCTAATAACGGACTATCTTCCAACTCGATCAACTCATCTCTTCCAGGCCCGTTGGAGACCATGCTTACTTTCGTTTTTAAATAATTTTCTAAATAAGCAATGTATTGTGTGAGTTCTTCCGGCAACTGTTGCCCTTTATTTATTTTTCCCCAACTTTTAAAATAAGAGAAAACCGGCGCAATTTTTTTGTTGACCATATCATATGGCAACTCGTTGGTTTGCTGCCCGTCAAATTCGTAATGTGTGCAAATACCAAATTCATCAAATGCATTTAAAATATCGGCTTTGGTAATGATTAATTGAGTAACGCCGTTTATTAAACAAGCATAATTTAATGCCGGTAAATCTATCCAACCACAGCGGCGCGGACGACCGGTTGTGGCGCCAAATTCAGCACCTTCTTTGCGCAATTTTTCTCCGGTTTCATCTTCTAATTCAGATGGAAAAGGGCCACCGCCAACGCGTGTACAATACGCTTTTGTAATGCCGATTACTTCGCCAATATTTTTAGGAGAAATTCCTAATCCGGTGCAAACCGCAGCACTAATGGTGTTGGATGAAGTTACGAACGGATACGTGCCGAAATCAATATCTAACATAGAACCTTGCGCACCTTCAGCCAATATTTTTTTGCCGTCTTGCAATGCTTTGTTAATGAAATAAACAGACTCAACTTGCTCGTAATTTTTTAATTTTTCAATAGCATCAAACCATTCTTTTTCAATAGGAGCTAAGTCGAATTCGTGTTGGTAGATTTGTAATAGTTGAAGATGTTTCTCTTTTAATGTATTGTATTTTTCCAAGAAATCACTTTGTACAATATCACCGATACGTAAGCCATTTCTGCCGGTTTTATCCATATAAGTTGGTCCAATTCCTTTCAAAGTTGAACCGATTTTTGCTGTTCCTTTTGCTGCTTCCGATGCGGCATCTAAAATTTTATGTGTCGGTAAAATTAAGTTGGCACGTTTAGAAATAATTAAACGTTCTTTAACCGGCACATTTTGTTGCTCGAGATGCTCAATTTCTTTCAATAAAATAATCGGATCGATAACTACGCCGTTGCCAATATAATTGATTTTTCCTTCTCTGAAAATGCCCGAAGGCACTGTATGTAAAACATGCTTAACGCCGTTGATATGTAAGGTATGTCCTGCATTTGGTCCACCTTGAAAACGCGCAATAATGTCGTATTTGTCGGCTAAATAATCCACGATTTTACCTTTGCCTTCGTCGCCCCATTGCAACCCTAAAATAACATCTACCATAAAAAAGTAATTGGTTAATTAAATACAGGAAATGAAATTGAGAAATTTATTTAGCAAAAACAATTAATGTAGATAAAATAATTATTAGTGTTTAGAAGTAGAGGATTTATCGATGAAATACATCCAAGTGCGCTCGTGGAAATAGTAGAGAATTATTTTAGTAATAAATTCGGTTGCACCAATTTGTAGAGCTTTAGAATAGTCGCCGGTAATAAATGTAGCGATGATAATGGTGTCGATAGTACCAAAAATACGCCAGCTTACACCTTTTATAAAACTTCGGTATTTTTCTTCTTGGAGTTCTAATTCATTTCTAGTTGTGTCATCTAAACAAGGTTTGTTTTCTTCGCTGACGATGCTTCTAATTTTGGTGCCCCATTTTATTTTTAGCCAAAGTCTTTCGTGCAGATAAAACAAGAATATTTTTGTGAAAATTTCAATGAATCCAATCTTCAGTGAGTTTCCGATGTGTCCGGTATAAATATAGGAAAGCGTGATAGTGTCCGTTGTGGCAACCATCCGCCAAGTAATGCCTTTTATGAAGCTGATATGATGTTTAAAATTCATTGAAAGTTTTAATAACAAAAATAAATTTACACAAATCTACTTAATCTACATAAATGATAGACTATATATATTGTTAAGATTTAGTTATAGTTCTTAAAAATGTATGAATAAATAGTATTTTGAGAGCAGTTAAATTTTGATTTATGTTATTGAATTATTGGATTTGGTTGGCAATTGTAACCAACGTAATTACAAATATTGGTTTTAAGATGGCGTCTTTGGTAACCAATAATCCGACTAAAAAATGGATAACTTTTGCTATTGCCTTAATTTTTGGTTTTATTAATTCGGCATGTATGACGGAATCGCTTAAAACTATTCCATTGAATATTGCAAGTGCTATATTTTTTTCATTAAGTATAGTGGGCTTGTCATTTTCTTCCTACTTACTTTTTCATGAAATTCTTA
>JAGQYE010000096.1 GCA_020436225.1 Bacteroidota bacterium
AATTGAATCAGTCAAAATTCACTTTAAAGATCAATTTTCTACCTATAAATGTCGACATGTGGATGGCAACTGCGCCCCGGACCCCAATACTTATCGCTATGACTCGCGACAGGAACAATGGCGAACGCGCCACGAAAATAGTATGATTAATGACCACTTCGCGTGTCGTGAAAAAGCTTGTTCGCATTGTTTTGAGCTATTTGGAGTTAGTGCTAATGACTTGTTGAAGTTCGCTGAGTTCAGACAACCGGCAGTAGATGAAATTGAGAGGCAAAACAACTCTTCTGGCTGCGCACAATCTGCTTCTTCTTCATCGCAGGCAAGTACTTTTCGTCGTTTTCTCAATTTCACACTTGTGTAAATTTTGAATTTTGTTTTGATTTTGTGCAGTCAGTGGGGCAAAGCAGCCGCATCCGCGCGCGAAGTGACTTTGAAGCCGAAGTAGGTACGCCAAATGCTGTGGCTCGCGATCTACGGTATTCTTTTTCATCGATTGAAACCGAAAGCTCTCCTTCTACGAAAAGTCAAGGGTTTGTTTACCGAAAAAACTTTTGGGTGGCGGCCACTCACTCGCGGATTCGGTCATCAATTTTCGTTGAATAAGAGTAAATCTAAAGAACAGCATTATTTTCTCAATTCGCAAATTCTTAAATTAATACATTAATAATTATCAATTACTTCAAATCTATTATAGATCTAAAAGAAAATTTACTCTTACTTTTGATTTTTGGTATCAACCTTCATTAAAATTCTTTATTTTTGAAAAAAGCGAATTTTTTGAAAGAATTAGTAATTCAAAAAAACGAAATTGAAATAAATAAAACTTACACGATTTTTTTTCATCATTCAATCATATTTCACGCTTGAAAATGATTGTTAAATGATTTTAATGGAAAATATGAGTACAATTTTTTATAGACAAAAACGTCACTAGAAAATGTCTTCGATCAGGCAAAGTTGTATTTAGATGTAAAGCTGGACAGCTTTATCGTAAAGTTTACTTTTGCACTTCACCAAACAATTGTTCTTACCTATTTAATGTTCTTATAAATCAATTATATTAACTAAAGAAAAGTGAAAAGTGCTTGACATAGTGATGTGAGTATGAAAAAAATGTGCATTTTAGTGCGCATTTTTTTGGTGTTGCATCGATTCACATTCGCATTTGCATTTTTGACATTACCTAAGTAAATGAAATAGTAAAAAATAATTAATGAACGATGTTGGTTGATTTTTTTATGATTCAAATGGTTAAAATCATGAAAATATAACGAAATTTAATTGTTTTTAAAAACTTGTTTTCAAATTTTCTAACAAAATGCAGTAATTAATTCATTTATGAAAATCATAGACAAATGTTTTGAAACAACAATATATGTAAGTAAATGAATTTTTAAAAGAATTTTATCAACTTTAATTATGTCACCAATAAAAAGAAAATATCCATAATTTTGAAACAATTTCAAACGATTAAAAAATCAGTTTTGCATAAAAACAGTATTCAATATTTATGATCAGCTCATTGCAAACAATATGGATACATAAAAATATACACTAAAGATGAATTTGTAGATCGACCTTGATTAATATTTTTGTAATGAAAGCAGTACGTAATTTTGTAAAACAGAAAAACTCAAAATCGATGTATTTTGCTAATTATTTTAGTTTGAAGCAAATTAATAAATAATGATACATGCATTGAAATAATATTATGAATGTTATAAATAGTAGAAATAAGGAAAATAGATTCAAATAAATGTAAATTTATGTAATACGACAAAGTTTCTAAAAATATTAACCGTTTTATAACATAAAGTTTGCGCTTGATTTGCATTCATAAAATCAAAAATACATAAAGAAAACACCTTGATAATATCATTATACTTATAAAAGAACTGTTTTTTTTACTTGAGCTACATTAAAATTCTTCAAATTAAAATAAATCAAGAAATTGTAAAATTTCGAAAACGGTAATTCAAAAATCGCTCCCCATACGCACCTAGCACTTTTTTTCATTTTTTTCGAAGAAGATAAAGGTGACGTATTATTGGATACATTTTCCAAATTATGAATATTAATATGAACAAAACCCCTTCATTTATACAAGTCAGCTCGTTCTAAAATATGCTCTATTTGAACAGTGTGATTCCATAACGATTTACATTTGCGGCAATCAGATGGGCACGCATTTTCACCACTGGCGTGCACTGCTGCAACCTTTTCATGTCTCTCCCTATCCCTTTCTAAACCATGATTTCGTTTAGATTGCGGGATTCTCTAAAAAAGAATAAAAAAGGTAGAAAAACGAAGTCAAAAATTACTTAAAAAACTGAAAAATCAATTCGCGCCGCAAAAAGGAAGCAATTCGAAAGCGAATATTTTTTTTTTTTACCGAACAACCTTTGTGTCTACAAAAGAATAAGTGTAAACCATTATTTTCAATAATTGTGTCCAATTCTTCCTCTGAAATCAAATTTGAAGAACGTTTCCGCTTCGAATTCTTGCTATCTTTACCCGCACAAAGTTGAATTGTTTGAAGTATTAATACGGTAAAGCATATCACAATAAGACTATAAAAAGTCTTTTCGGGCCAATTCATTATTAATATTTTTATGCTTTATACGGGGAAGGCAATATCCCGCGCGCGCTGTGCAAGACATGTCTGGAAAAACTTAAAAAAAAAAACCATTTACGAAGTGATATTTTCGAGTGCTTAAAAAATTGAGATATTAATACAAGTTATAA